>JBILTI010000419.1:0-2783 GCA_044371595.1 Bacteriovoracaceae bacterium | reverse complement strand
TCGGGGCCGGCGGCGCCGCGGGTTTCTTCACCCGCGCGAGCTCGTCGATCTCGCGGATCTTCTTCCAGCCTTCGAAGCCCGTCTTCCAGACGAAATCATCAAGATTAAGGTCCTGGTTTGCGATCATCTTCTCGATGACCTCGATCGCCACGGGCCCGTGTCTGTTCTTGTTTTGGACGTAATACCAGTTTTCGGCCATGCTATCCTCAACTCATTGAAATGATTGTTCTCCCTTATCTTACTCCAATCATTCGAGAATCTAGGGGGCGGGGCAAGAATTGCCCGGGGGTCCGGGTAAAGTATTTGACCGATCTCTCCGAAGAGCCTCCGGTAAACGACCCTCAGGTGGAATTATGAAAACGCAATGGTCAGTCTTTCTCCCGCTCCTCCTTCTCTTCCTCGCCGTCGGGTGCGGGAGCGAGAACTTCGGGACCACCTCGAAAACGACGAAGCAGTCGCCGGACGCGCTAAGGACCTACGCGCACAACGCCTGCTCGACGATGACGCTCGTGAAGCCGAAGGTCGACGTCCTCTATCTCGTCGATAACTCGTCGAGCACGTACTACATCGCGAGCGACATCAAGACCGCGCTCGGCAACACCGTCACAGGCCTCTCGTCCGCCTTCGACTACCGGGTGATCGGGACGCCGCTCCTCGAGACCGCGAACGGCAACGCCGACTTCCAGGTCATGACGAACTCGAGCGACATCGCGGGCATCCCCTCCGACTCGCGCCTCATTTCGAGCGCCGGCAGCTTCGACTTCTTCTCCCGCTCCCCGGTGAGCGGCGTCGAGCGGGGCCTCGCCCGGGCGGCGAGCTTCATCGACCACCACAAGAGCTCCCTCATCCGTTCGAACGCCTACCTCATCGTCGTACTGATCTCCAACGGCCGCGACATGGACGTAGAGGAAGACCAGGGCTTCGGTAACGGCGAAACCCGATTCAACTCGGCGAACTACAACGCCCGACTCGCGAGCTTACGGACCCTCCGGAGCACCCTCGGCGCCAGCCAGCTGCGCCTCTTCTCCGTCACGGCGAAGAGCGTGTGCGCGACCGGCTACCGGACGGCCCTCAAGTCCTACGTGAAAATGTCCACGGATCTCTACAACGACGCCCTGGCCCGGGACAACAACTCGGCCCTCGACAGCTACGACCTCTGCAGCGCCGGCGGCGTCCGCGGAATCTTCTCGGCGATCAACAACTCGATCCAGCAGGTCGTCCTCCCGCACGAGTACCGCTACTGGCCCATTACCTTCGCCGAAAACAACGAGCTCGTGTCCCTGAACGAGATCCGGGTCCAGCGGATCAGCCCGAACGGTTCGAGCGTAACGCTCACCCGCGACACCGACTGGGTCTACGTCGACCAGGGGTCGGCGCAGACCGTCGACCTCCGCGAGGGCCCGAACCCGGTCCCGGGCCCGGGCGAGCCGTACACGGGCCGACACCTCATCAGCTTCACGAGCCCCGTCACCTACCCCGACTGCGTCCTCGTCACCTCCGTCTCGCGGACCGAGTACTTCGGCTTCGTCATCCTTCCACAAAAGCCGAAGATCGACACCGTGAGCGTACGGATCAACGGCCGGACGATCCCGAAGAGCACGACGAACGGCTGGAGCGACCTCACTGCCTCGGTGTCCACGCGGAACATCAAGGTCGCCTACCCGGCGGCCGGGGACGAGAATCCGCCGGTCATCCGTACCGGCTTCATGCTGCAGCTAAACGGAACCGCGAACTACTACAAGTCCGGCGATAGCATCGAAGTGAACTACCTACCTGCGGGGATCTAGCTCGCCCCGCCGGCGTTCTGCCGTTTTATGGCGTTCATGAACCGGATCACCGGATAGAGCTTCTGGATCTTCGGGAAATCCGTCTCGACCAGCACCTGGCCGTCCTTCATCACGACTTCGCCGAAGAGGCCCAGGTTCTTCCCGTCGTCGACGTGGTCGGCGTTGATCGCGATCCCCGAGGTCTTGAACTCGGCGAGGATCGGCGTGATGTTGTAGTACTTCGTAAACTTCGGCGGGACGTCGTCGATCACCTTCAGTTTCGAGATGTCCATCAGCGGGAGCGACGGGGCCTTCTCGAGCATCTTCGAGATCAGGAACTCGCACTTGTCGCCGACGTTTATCTTCTTGTTGTCCGGCAGGTGCCGCTCGCCGTTGTAGTAGACGAAGAGCTGCCGGAGGACGTCGGTGTTCTTGAGGTAGAAGAGGTTCGGGTTCTTGTCCTCGTCCTCGCAGATCTCGAGCCAGCCGAGGGTGACCAGGATGTTCAGGATGCTCTCGAGCTTCACCTCCATGATCTGGTACATGTCCTGGGTGTAGAGCGTGAGCGTCTTCCGCGTGATCACGAGCGCCTGCTGCTTCAACTCCCCGTGCGCCTTGAAGACGAGGAATAACGTCCCGAGGACGCGCATGACCTCGATCGGCTTCATGAACTCGTAGCCGGCGTGCTTTCCGGCGTAGGAGACGGACGCCTGATTGTCCTCGAGTTCCTTCACCCGCGTGTTGGTCTTCCGGAGCCGGGCCACGAGCGTGTTAATGATCGTCTTAAACCACGGGTTCAGGGACTGCATGGTCTTGCCGAACGCCGCGAAGGAGATCTCGATGATCTCCACCGGCGTGATCGCCGCGGCCGAGCAGGAGCGCTTGCGGCCCGAGCCCTCCTCGTCGAAGAAGGCCATCTCACCGATCACTTCCCCGGACCGGAGGACGGCGAGTTCGATGAACCCCTTCCCCTTCGGCTTGTAGAGCCGTACCTGCCCCTTCTGGATGATAAAGAGT
>JBILTI010000418.1:0-2788 GCA_044371595.1 Bacteriovoracaceae bacterium | reverse complement strand
ACGACGACGACGAGCGCGGTTCGTTTGCCGAGGCGGAGATACCGGGTCACCTCTCCGGGAAGCTCTCCGGATCGGCGACGGCCAGACCCGGGCCTAAGCGCCGCGGGCAAAACGTCGCCGATCGCTTCCGGGGCCACGACTCGGGACGGGGAGCGGCGAGCGCTCCGGCCGCGGGCCGGGGGCCCTTTGAGGCGCTCCGGGGCGCGGCGCCCGCGCGGATCACGGCGCTCTTCCAGGAAACTCCCCTCGCGTGCGAGTTCTACGATTGTTTTGACGGTAAGATCATCTGTTTTACCGCGGACCCTGCGCCGGCCGCCGGGGCGGAGCTCGAGCTCCGGGTCGCCTTGCCGCAGGGAGAGATCCGTCTCCGGGGAACGACGTCGGAGGTGGAGCCGGTCACCGGCGGATTCGCCTTCGCGGTGGCCCTCGCGGGCGACGCGCTCCGGGCCGCCGACGCCTTCCTCGAGGAGCTCGAATCGTTAGCCGACCTCGCGGAAGAATACTTCGCGCGCGTGCGACGGATGTAGCCGATGACGGAACGCAAACTGAAGATCCTCATCTGCGAACCAACGGGCCTCGGTCGAGGCCGCCTCGGGGCACTCGTGAGGGCCCAGGTCGGCGACGAAGCGTCGATCACCGGCGTGGCCCGCGCCGACGAGCTCCGCGAGCACGTCACCGGCGCTCCCTGGGACGTCGTCTTCTTTGATCCGGGGACCGACGCCGAAGCGGTGCTCGAGGTCTTCCGGTCCGCGCCGTCGAACCGCGGAACCTTCCTCGTCGCCGTCAGCGGTCGGACGTCGGAGGCCGAGCTCCAGCGCCTCGCCGCGGGCGGGGTCGCGTACTTAATCGCACGACCCTATCCGCCGGAGAAGGTCGCCGCCTGCCTGGACGCCTTCGCCGCTTCCCGGAGTTCGTACTTCGTCCTCCTCGCGCGGGCGCGCGGGGTCATCGACGCCGGCGAACTCCGTGAGGCCCGGGAGCTCCTCTCATCGGCCCTGTCCCTCCGCGAGACCCCGCTCGAGGCCTGGTTCTACCTTGCGCGGATCGCCGTCCGCGAGGGCCGCTTTCCCGAGGCGGCCGAGCGCCTCGGGCTCTGCCTCGCCGCGGACCCGTTAAACTACGAGATCCTATGCGAGGCCTTCGCGGTCGCTTTCCAATTGAAAGATCATCACCGCGCCTTCGAGCTCGGGAAGGAACTGGTGCGGAGCTACCACGGGCCCCCGGAGGCCGTCGCCCGGACCCTCCGGCTTGCCGTCCTTCTGCAGGCCTTCGACGACGTTCCCCTGCTCGAGGCGTGGGCCTCTCGGGCGGAGAACGGGGAGCTCCTGAATCACCTCGGTTCCGCCCTATACGTCACCGGCAAGCACTACCTCCTAACGGGTCGGACGGACGAGGCGCTCGGGTGCTTCGACCGGCTTGCGCCGATCGGCGAACGCTTTCCGAAGTTTCTCCGCGCGGTGTGCTTCGTCCTCGCGCGCTTCAACCTCCGCGAGGCGGGGCTCGAGTACCTCCGTCGGAGCGATCCCGGACGGGAGGAGCTCCAGGCGGTCTGCGGCTTCGTGCTGGGCCCGGGGCCCTACGACGAGGCCTACCGGTCCCGGGGACGGGCGCTCCTCGAGCGCTACGGCGGCGAAGATCTCCGCGAGTTCCTCGCGGGCCTCGGGTAGAACGCGAGAAAAAAAACCGTTAGCGTGCGTCGGGTATTTTTCTCTCCTTGGGCCTTCGCCCCGGACCGCCGAAGAGGGAACGTATGCTGGAGTCCGTCGACGCGCTCGGAAGATTTACCCTCGATTATTACCGGTCCTTTAGGGACATGTTCGTCTTTGTTTACCTGAGCTTCCGGGCGATCCTCCGGCTCCGGTTCCGGAACCTTCGGCCGATCCTCTTCACCGTCGTTTCGCAGATCTACTTCACCGGCTACCAGGCGCTGCCGCTGATCACCTTCCTGGCGCTGGCCTCGGGGAGCATCATCGTCCTCCAGTCGACGGCCCAGCTGTCGCTTCTCGGCTCGCAGGAGATGATGGGGAACATCCTCGTCGTAACGATCATCCGGGAGCTCGGGCCGCTCCTGACCGCGTTCACCGTCATCGCCCGCTCGGGCACGGCCGTGGCGACGGAGCTCGGCTCGATGCAGGTGAACCGCGAGGTCGAGGCGCTCCGGACGATGAGCATCGAACCCCTCGGCTTCGTCGTCTTCCCACGGATCGTCGGCGGCGTCGTGAGCCTCGTCTGCCTCGCGTTCTACTTCAACGTCATCGCCCTCGTCGGCGGCTTCCTCGTGAGTAACCTCGTGAGCGACCTCTCGTTTTCGTTCTACCTCGAGGTCCTCGCGCAGGCGCTGACGCCGCAGGACTTCGTCCTCAACGTGTCGAAGAACGCCGTCTCCGGGCTCCTCATCTTCACCATCGCGACCCACCAGGGGCTCAAGGTCAAGGGGGCGCCCCACGAGGTGCCGATCGCCACCACCCGCGCCGTTGTGAACAGCATCATGGCCGTGGTCGCGTTCAACCTCTCCGTCTCGGTCTACGTCTTCGCGAGGGCGTTCGCGTGAGGCGCTTTCCGATCTCCCGCATCGCCCTCGACGAGGTGTGCTTCGGCTACGACGCCGCGGCCTCGGTCTTCGCGGGCCTCTCCCACCGCTTCGAGCCCGGCGAGGTCCTCTACCTCCAGGGCCCGCGGGGCTCGGGGAAGAACACGCTCCTGCGGCTCCTCCTGGGCCTCGAGATTCCGACCGCGGGCCGCTACCTCATCAACGACGTCGCCGTGAACGAGCTGGACCACGTCGAAT
>JBILTI010000417.1:0-2790 GCA_044371595.1 Bacteriovoracaceae bacterium | reverse complement strand
GGACGCACATCTTAAACGCGTTCAGCGTCTCGGCCTCGAGGTGCACGAGCTGGGCCGCCTTGTCGAGGAAGCTCCGCTCGGCCTCCATTCCGACGGCGTCGACGACGACGTCTGCCCCGCGGCTTCCGGTCATCTCCCGGATCACCTCCGCCGGGTCCGTCTCCTTGAAGTTGATGATCTCGGCCATGCCGCACTTGCGGGCGATCTCGAGCCGGTAGTTCAGGTGGTCGACGCCGATCACCCCCGGGGCGCCTCGGAGCCAGGCGGCCTTGATCGCCATGACACCGACCGGGCCGCAGCCGAAGACCGCCACGACCTCGCCGCCCCGGACCTGGGCCCAGTCGATCGCCGAGTACCCGGTGGGGAAGATGTCCGTCAGAAACAGGACCTGCTCGTCCTTCAGGTTCCCGTCGACCTTCCTGGGCCCGAAGTTCGCGTAGGGCATCCGGACGTACTCCGCCTGCGCCCCGTCGTCCCCGCCGTAGAGGTCGGTGTAGCCGAAGAGGGCGCCGCCCTTTTCCCGGAAGAGGCACCCCTCGGGCCCGTAGTTCGGGTTTGAGTTCTCGCAGTGCCCGGGGAGCTTGTGCTCGCAGAAGTAGCACTGGCCGCAGGCGATCGGGAACGGTACCACGACGCGATCGCCGCTCTTCAGGTGCTTGATGTCGTTGCCGATCTCCTCGACGACGCCCATGAACTCGTGGCCCATGACGAAGGGGCGAACCTGGGGAATGAGGCCGTTGTAGATGTGGGGATCCGAGCCGCAGATGGCGGTCGATGTGACCCGGAGGATGACATCGGTTTTCTTTTCGATCTTCGGATCCGGAACCGTGTCGAGGGTGATCTTCTTGGGAGGGTTAAACACGAGGGCCCTCATGGTCGCTCCCTGGTTACGAGTCTCGTTAAGTCAAAACTCCACCGGGGAATCCGTCAAGGCCCCGCGCTAAAACAAGGCCGCCGACCTTACTTGGTCTGGCGCGGACGCGCCGGAAGCTTTATCATTTTGGGAATGAAGCTCTTTACCCGTCTCCTCCTCGTAAAGCTCCTTTTCCTAGTGCTCGGCGCCGGCGCCGCCGCCGACGACTTCATCGATCTCCGCTGGCCGGCGCTCGAGGGCGAGGAATTCGAGGTCGAAGTTTCCCGCGGCCGGCCGAAGACCTCGTGTACCGGAAGACGATAACTGAGAAGGTCCTTTGGTACCCGACTGACGAGCTCGGGCAAGTCTTCTGGCGCTTCCGGCCCCGGCGCGGCGAGCGCTGGGGGAGTTCACCGCGTGGGAAGAGATCGACATCGTGGACCCCGTGACCCTCCTCGAGAAGCCCCTGATGCGCTCGCCGCTCCGAGGGCTGACCTTTATCCTCGAGCGGGAACGGCAGTACATCGACTTCCGCTGGGAGGAGCCGTCCCCGGACTTCGTCTACCGCCTCGAGTTCCGGAAAAAGGGCCAGCGGCGGACCCTCGCCTTCCGCGTCCGGGGCGGGGCGAAGCGGATCACCTTCGAGCGCGGGACGAATCCCCACGGCGTCTACAAATGGCGGGTCCGCGCCCGGGGCCGGTACGGAAACTGGTCCCGCTCGCCCTTCCACGAGCTCTTCCTCCGAAGTCCCCGGCCCCCCCGCGGAACGAACTGCGGCTTCTCGGCGGCGCCTTCCTTAGAACAAGCTTCGGCGCCGAGTTTCTCCACAAGGTCGACGAGTACGCCTTCCGCGCCATCGTCCAGTCCGTCTCCGACGACGCCGGCGGCGGGATCACGCAGCAGGGCTTAGGCTACGCCCTGAGTGTGCGCCGCTACCTCATCGCCCAGGACGCGCTCTCCGTGGTCCTCCTCGCTGAGGCCGGCGCGCTCCTGCTCGAGCTCGTCGGCGGCGACGAAACGATGTCGCTCGGGGCGACCTACGTCGCCGCCGGGCCCGAGCTCCAGTATCGGTTGGAGAACTGGGTCGCCTTCTTCGCCGCGGGTCCCGGGCAGAACTTCCTTCCGGATACGTACTCGTCGACCGACGGGGAGTACGAGCTTCCATCGGCCGGCGGCATGCTCTTTGGGCGCGGGGGCGCGAGCTTCTCCTTCTAGGCCCCTTTTGCGGCGATCGCTCCTTTGTGACTCGGTAGCATCGTCCGTGCGGCCGTCAGCACGAGGTAGAGCGCGAGGACGATCAGGAGGAGCGACATCGCCGAGTTCATGAGCGCCAGGTCGAGTCCGTTCGACTTCGCGAGGTTCCCGCGGGTGATCTGCACCAGCGCCACGAGCGTCGTCGCGAGCACGAAGACCATCGGCGCAAGCGTAAACCACAGGCGCTTTCCGTTCTGGTGAAGCCAGGCCGAGATCACAAGGAGGGTCATCGCCGCGAGGAGCTGGTTCGCGGCCCCGAAGAGGGTCCAGAACTGGGTCCACATGCCCGAGTCGGTGTTGAGGAGGATGACCGCCGCCGGGAGGATCGTGAGGAGCGTCCCGAGGATCGCGCCGGTCCGGCCGGCGAGGCCTGTGAGCTCCTCGATGAGGTAGCGGCCCAGCCGCGTCGAGACGTCGAGCGTGTCAAAGACGAACGTCGAGAAGGCCATGGCGCCGAAGGTTACGGCGAAGGGAAAGTTTTCCTTCCCGATCAGGAGGATGAGGTACTCGCCGATGCCGCGGCCGTAAATCGCGCCGGGCTTCAGCGTTCCAACGTCGGCCGGCGCCATCGTCATGATGATCGCGAGCGAGATCAGCGCCACGAAGCCCTCGGCCAGCATCGCGCCGTAGCCCACGGGGTGGAGGTGCGATTCCTTGTCGATCTGCTTCGAGGTCGTCCCCGA
>JBILTI010000416.1:0-2794 GCA_044371595.1 Bacteriovoracaceae bacterium | reverse complement strand
CATGACGATCGGCACGTTGACGGTCTTGATCCCTTCGAGCGAAAGGTACATCGAGAGCGGCGTCTTCGACGTCCGGGATATCCCCACGAGGACGACGTCGGCCTCCTCGAGGGAGTTGATGTTGCGCCCGTCGTCATGGTTCAGCGTAAACTCGATGGCCGCGACGCGCTTGAAGTACTGGTCGTTTACGGCGTGGAGGAGGCCCGGCTGGTAGTTGGGCTCGGCCTCGAAGAAGTTCGAGAAGGCGGTGAGGAGCGGGCCCATGACGTCGACGGAGCGGACGTGGTCTCGCTTCGAGAGCTCCGCGATGTAGGCCCGGAGTTCCACGGAGACGATCGTGTAGACGACGATGTCGTGGTGGATCGCGGCCTCCTGGAAGATGGCGTCGATCTGCTCTCGGGTCCGGATGTTCTTGTAGCGCGTGAAGAAAATCTCTTTATCCTGAAACTGCGTCATTGCCGCGCGGGTGATCGCCGAGGCGGTTTCGCCGGTGCCGTCCGAGATGACGATGACTTTCAACTTGTCATTGGCCTGCATCATAAATTTTGTCTATAACGTTATAAGTATTCTCTATTTGATCCCGGCCGAATCGGGCTTAAAATAGGGGTATCTTGATCTTACTAAAGAGGGAGTTCAAATGCATCTAAGAAAAAGTCTACTGTGCCTCCTTGCGGCGACGTCGCTTTCCGCGTTCGCGGACTTTAAGCCGCTCCCCGACCAGCCGCCGATCCCCGCCGATAACCCGCAGACGCCGGAGAAGATCGAGCTCGGAAAGATGCTCTTTCACGATCCCCGGCTTTCGATGGACGGGACGATTTCCTGTAACTCCTGCCACAATGTCATGTTCCACGGCGGCGACGGCCGGCCCGTCGGCGTCGGCATCCACGGCCAGCGCGGCGGCCGCGGGTCACCGACGGTCTGGAATTCGGCCTACCATTCGGTCCAGTTCTGGGACGGCCGCGCCGCCTCGCTTGAAGACCAGGCCCTCGGGCCCCTCGTCAACTCCGTCGAAATGGGGATGACCTCGCACGACCTCGTGATCGAGCGGATACGCCAGATACCGGGCTACGTCCAGGCCTTTAAGAAGGTCTTTCCGAAGGACAAGATCCCGACGATCAAGAACGCCGCGAAGGCGATCGCGGCCTACGAGCGCACGCTCATCACGCCGAACTCGCCGTTCGACCTCTACCTCAAGGGCAACAAGAAGGCCCTCACGGCCCAGCAGGTCCGGGGCATGAAGCTCGTCCAGGAGATCGGCTGCACGTCGTGCCACGACGGCGTCAACCTCGCCGGCGACGACCTCAAGATGGGCGAGGGCAACTACAAGCCGTTCCCGCAGGTCCCCGGCTCGAAGTACGACAAGATGTACGACCTGACCGCCGACCTCGGCCGCTACGAGGTCACGAAGAAGGACGAGGATAAGAACCACTGGCGCGTGCCGACCTGGCGGAACGTCGCGATCACGGCGCCGTACTTCCACAACGGCAAGGTGAAGACGCTCGACGAGGCGGTCCGCGTGATGGCGAAGACCCAGCTCGACATGGATCTGAAGGAGAACCAGGTCGCCGACATCGTCGCGTTCCTGAATTCGCTCACCGGCGAGTTCCCGAAGCAGACCATGCCGATGCTCCCGAACACCGCCAACATGTCCGTTACTCCGGAGCCGTAGTCTCCGAAAGAAACCGTTCCACCTGGAGGAAGAGCTCGCCTCTTCCCTCCCGGGGATGGAACGTCCGCTTGAACCGGTCTCGGTTGAACCACGTCCGCTGCGCTTTCGCGAGCTGGCGGGTTGAAACGATGATCCGCTGCCGGCACGCTCCCAGACCCGCGAATTTCCCGTTAATGAAGTCCAGCGCCTCTTTGTAGCCGATGCTCTGGAGCGGCTTTTCCTGGCCCGTGAATCCCCGGGCGAGGAGCCCTACGACCTCGGCGACGAGGCCTGCTGCGAGCATACGGTCCGTGCGCCGTTCGATGATCCGGCGGTGCTCGTCCTTCGGGAGATCGAGGTAGAGGTGGAGCACTTCCCACGGGTGAACAGTGGGCCTCTCCAGTTCCCGGTTGCTCTGGTCCTTGTCGGCGCGGGCCATCGACAGGGGAGAACCGGTGGTCCACCAGTGCTCCACCGCCCGGCGGATCCGGTAGTGGTCGTTCTCGTGGTAGCGCACGAAGCTCGGGCCGTCGTGCGCCCGCAGGAGTTCGCGGAACGGCGCGATCCCCGCTTCGATATAGAGTTCGTCGGAGCGGCGGAGGATCTCGGCCGGCGTCGTCGGCGAATCGTACATGCCCTTCAGGAGCGCCTGAAGGTAGAAGCCGCTCCCGCCGACGAGGAAGACCGGGACTCCGCGCGCCAGGAGCGCTTCGACCACGGGGAGGGCCTCGCGGGCGTAGTCCGCGGCGTTCATCGGCTCCGCGATGCTCCGCACGTCGATCAGGTGGTGCGGCACCGAGCGCCGCTCTTCGGGGGTGGGCTTAGCGGTCCCGATCGTGATCTCGCGGTAGAGAAGGAGCGAGTCGAAGTTCACGACCTCGCCGCCGAAGCGCAGCGCGAGCTCGACCGCGAGGTCGGTCTTGCCGGTCGCGGTGGGGCCCGAGACGACGATCACCTTCACCGGAGCCGTTCCCGGAGGAGGTCCGCGAGGTCGACGGCTATCTTTTTCCCGGCGAGCTCGTCGAGCGGAAAGAAGGCGAGCATCTCCTCCCAGGTCGACGAGGACCAGTCGGCCGGGTTGATGACGAGCTCCTGGAAAGGCGTTCCGCGGAGGAGGCAGGTCACGACGTCCTTCAGAGGAAAGCC
>JBILTI010000415.1:0-2797 GCA_044371595.1 Bacteriovoracaceae bacterium | reverse complement strand
CTGCCGGAGCTGCTCGAAGCGCTTCATGCTGACGATCATCTTGTTCAGCTCGCGCGCGAGCTCGCCGATCTCGTCATCCTGGTCGTAGTAGATGCTAACGTCGAAGTTGACCTCCTGGAGCTCCCGGACGGCGTCGTTGATCTTCTTGAACGGCATCGCGATCTTCCCCGGGACCACGAGCGACAGCAGGATCGTGCCGAGGAACGTGATGATGAGCGTGATGAGCATGTTCCGCCGGGTCTCCCCGATGATCGCCTTGACCTGCTTGTCGCGCTGCTCGTTCTGGAAGTACTGGATGTCCTGGAACTCGGAAAAGGCCTCGAGGATCTTGTCGGTGAGCTCATTGATCGTCGAGATCCCCTCGCCGTCGCGGTAGAAGAGCGACGACTTGTTCACGATCGTCTTCAGCGAGTCGACGTAGCCCTGCATCCGCGAGATGATCTTCTTCGCCTCGACCTCGGTATAGAACCCGTCGAGCCGCTGGAGCTGCGACTGGAACCCTTCGCAGAGGTTCTCGAGGCGCTTCAGGTCCTCGGTCGTCGGCTGGCCCGTGAGGATCTTCTTCTGCATCTTCAGGATCGACACCGCAGAGATCCGGACCTCGTCGGTCAGGAGCGAGATCTTGTTCGAGTTCACCGTGATCGAAGAGATCTGGTTGTTGAGCGAGTCCAGGAAGAAGAACACCGTGAAGCCCATGACGAGGACGACGACGTTGGCGATGATGAAGCTGGCGGCGACGCGCCGTTTAAGGGACAGTTGCATAAATTCTCCGTTATTAAGCTTCCTCGAGGTCGTGGAAGAGGCGGTCGAGGTTCTTCTCGCTGCCGACGAGGACGACGACGTCGTCCGACTCGATGACGTCCATCGGGAGCGGCGAGTCGTTGATCACCACCCGGTACGCGGCCTTACCCTCTTCGGTGATGTAGGGGACGCGCTTCTGGAGGGCGACGATGTTGAGCGAGTAGTTCTGCCGGATCTGCGACTCGACGAGGGTCTTCCCCACGAAGGCCTTGCCGAGCTTCAGCTCGACGATCGAGTAGCCGGCGGCGAAGTTGTAGCGCTGGAGGACGTGCGGGGCCGCGATCTTGCTCGCGACGATCTCCCCCATCTCCTCCTCGACCTTGATGATCTCCGAGGCGCCGATCTCGCGGAGGACGTGCTCGTGGAGCTGGTTCGTGGCCCGGGCGACGACGCGGCCCACGCCGAGCTTCCGGAGCATGGCCACGGCCATAATGCTCATCTCGATGTTGTCGCCGATCGCGACGATCGCCGAGTCGACGTCGGAGATGTTCACCGCCCGGAGCGACTTCTCCTGGGTCACGTCGATGCAGATCGCGTGCGACACGCGGTCCTTGATCCGGTCGACGAGCTCCGGGTTCGAGTCGATGGCGAGGACCTCCGCGCCCTTTTCGAAGAGCCGGACGGCCGTCTTCGCGCCGAATGTTCCGAGGCCAATTACTGCGACAATCATACACCTATCCTATGAGAATTTTTCCATCGGGGTACTCGACCTTGCTCGGCGCCCGGGTCCGGGAGCCGACAGCGAGGACCAGGGTCAGCGGGCCGACCCGGCCGACGAACATGATTATAATAATCGTTAGCTTTCCGAGGACCGTGAGGAACGGCGTGATCCCGAGCGAGAGGCCGACGGTGCCGAAGGCGCTCGTCACCTCGAAGAAGAGCGCGAGGAAGCTCTTGTCCGGCTCGAGTCGCATCATCACGAGGACGCCGGAGCTCACGACGATCAGCGAGATGATGAAGATCGCGATCGACTTCACGACCGTCGCCGCGGGGATCTTCCGCTCGAAGAACTCCACGTCGAACTTCCCCTTGAGCGTTGCGGTCACCGACTGGAGCAGGACGGCGAACGTCGTCGTCTTGACGCCGCCGCCGGTGGACCCCGGCGAGGCCCCGATGAACATAAGGAGGATCATCATGTAGAGGCAGTGCGGGTGGAGCGCGTTGAGGTTGATCGTGTTGAACCCGGCCGTCCGCGGGGTCACGGCCTGGAAGAAGGACACCTGGAATCGCTGCCACATCGACATGTCCTGGAACGCGTGGAGGAACTCGCCGAAAAAGAGGTAGATCGTCGCGAAGGCCACGAGGAGCGTGTTCACGGAGAGGACGATCTTCGTGTGCACCGATAGCGTCCGGAACGACCGGCGGTGCCGGAGCGCCGCCGTGACGTCCTTCATCACCGAGAAGCCGATCCCGCCGAGCATCAGTAGGAAGGCCACGGTGAGCGAGATCAGCGGCGCGAACTTGAAGTCCTCGAGGTTGTTGTTGAAGAGCGCGTAGCCGGCGTTACAGAAGGCCATGATCGCATGGTAGAACCCGAAGTAGAGAGACTGGCCGATCTCGAAGCCTTCCTGGTAGAAGCCGACCGTGAGGAGCATCGCGCCGATGAACTCGATCACGAACGTGTAGCGGACGATGTCGACGACGAGGCCCAGGAGCTCCTCCGAGCTCGAGGCGTCGAGGACGTCCTGCATGATCACCTGCTCCCGCATCTGGAGGTTCTTTCCCATGATCACGGCCAGGGAGCTCGATAGGGTCATGATCCCGAGCCCCCCGACCTGGGTCAGGATCAGCATGACCATCTGGCCAAAGAGACTGAACTCGTCCGGGAGGGAGATCGTCGAGAGACCCGTGACGCAGGTCGCCGACGTCGCCATAAAAAGGGCGTCGATGAACTGGATGTCCTTCCCCGGAGCCGCGGACACGGGCAGGAGAAGCACGAGGGCCCCGAGCAAGATCCAGCCCCCGAACGAGAGCAGGACGACCTGCGCCGGCGCCA
>JBILTI010000413.1:0-2800 GCA_044371595.1 Bacteriovoracaceae bacterium | reverse complement strand
CGTCAACCAGAAGATGAAGCCGACGGTTAATTAGATTTCGGCGGCCCGACCTTCCTTCGAAACCGGCGGCGGCAGCAGCCGCACCAGAACCGCCGGTATGATGATCAGCGCCGCGCCGATCAGGTACGCGTTGACGGAACCGAACTTCCAGTAGACCAGCGAGGCGTAGATCGGCCCAAGAACCCGGCCCAGGGAGCCGAGCGACCGGAAGATGCCAAGGCCCTGGCCCTGCATGTGCTCGGGCGTGTAGAAGCTCACGAGCGAAGTAAGGCACGGGATGATCATCGCCGAACCGACGGCCAGGAAGAAGAGGCCCGCGTAGAGCATCCACGAGAGGTTCGCGAAGGCCAGGATCAGGAGCCCAGGGAGGATCGCGACGAGGCCATGGAACGCCATCTTCCGCTCGCCGACGGCGTGGGCCTTCCGGCGGACGTAGCCGCCCTGGACCATGCCGATGACGAAGCCGATGAAGATGAACATGTACGCGTTGTCGAGCGACGTGTATCCGAACCGCTCGACCGCGAGGAACGTCAGCGTGAACTCCATTCCGGAGAACGCGGTGATGAAGATAAAGTAGGAAAAGTTTGTGAGGTTCAGCCCAGGGAACGGCAGGGGCCGCAGGAGCTTGATCGGGTTCACGCTGCGCTCGGTGTGCGCCTTCGTACCCGGCTTGAGCGTCTCAGGGAACGAGCGCCAGATGGTGACGAAGTTCACGAGCGACAGGAGCGCCGCGAGCGTCGCCGGGGTAGAGAACGGGTTCACGCCGAGGGCCTCGAGGCCCGGGTAGTGCGCGATCGGGTTATAGAGAGAAAGGATCCCGCCGAGGGCCGGGCCGAAGACGAAGCCGAGGGCGAAGGCGATCCCGATCACGGCCATGCCCTTCGAGCGGTTCCGCTCGTCGGTGACGTCGCTCACGACGGCGCTCGCGATCGAGAGGTTCCCGGACATGAGGCCGCCGACGAGCCGGGCAAGGATCAGAAGCGTGAACGACCCGGAGAACATCCAAAGGACATAGCTCAGGAAGAGGCCGAAGACGGAGATCAGGAGAACGGGCCGGCGCCCCACGCGGTCGGAGATCGTTCCCCAGACCGGGGCCGCGAGGAACTGGAGGAGCGAGTAGAGCGCGCCGAGGAGGCCCCCGAAGAGGACGATCGTGCTCATCTGCGGCGTGCCGTCGGCCCCGAGGGCGATCGACTGGATGCTCGAGATGAGGTCCATCATCCCCGAGAGGTAGAAGTTCTCGCGGTCGACCTCCAGGTAGTACTTCGCCATCGCCGGGAACATCGGGAAGATGATCGAGAAGCCGACGAGGTCGAGGAACATGGTGAGGAACATGAGCTTCAGGACCCGCTTCGAGGCCTCCGGGAGCTTCGCCGGCGCGTGTTTTTCTTGTTCTCTAATCACTTGCGTGTACCTTTCCTTTGCATCGATGGGATAGAAGAGCTCCTGGCGCTGGGCCTCGGAGCCGTTGGCGTATACGTTGATGAAGTGCGCGTAGTCGGCGATCCACTCGGGGTCGGCGTTGAGGCATGGGACGTGGACGAGCTCCCCCCCGGCCTCCTTCACTTCGTGCCCGAGCTCGTTGCCGATCTCGTCGGTAGTCTCGAGGCAGTCGACGACGAAGCTCGGACAGTAGACGCCGATCTTCCGGACGCCGGCCTCGATCTTCTTCAGAACGGTCTCGTCGGTGTAGGGGCCCAGCCAGACCTCGGAGCCGAAGCGCGACTGGAAGGTCATGGAGACCGGGATCGCGGCGCCGAGGCGCGCGCGGATCAGTTCGAAGGTCTCGAGGCAATGGAGAAGATACAGGTCCTTCTTTTCCAGCACCCGGCGCAGCGGGATGCCGTGGAAGGAGATCACGATCTCGTTCATGTCCGGGTGGGCCGCGAGCGACTCCCGGAGCTTCCGGACTGAGTGATCGATGAAGGCCTTCGACCGGTGGTACGAGCTCACGACGGTGAACGTCGGGATGTTAACGCGCTTGCCGAACTCTCCCCCGAGGGCATCGACGACGGACGCGATCGTGCTCTCCGAGTACTGCGGGAACTGGGGGAGGACGAGGACCCGCTGCGCGCGCGTGGCGACGTCCTCCTTCTCCCACTCGTCGAGGACCCGGTTCGCCCGGGGCTCGGAGAGGAGGAAGACGTGGTTGAGCTCGAGGTTCGCGTCGAGCCGGGGCCTCACGGCGTCGGCGACCTTCTTCGTGTTCGTTACCAGCGGAAACCCCTCGGGCGCGTAGATCCGGGAGTAGGCCTCGGCCGAGCGCTTGGGCCTGAACGGCAGGACGAAGAGGTTCAGGATGAGCTTCCAAAGGAGAGGATTAATGTCAACCACCCGGGGGTCGCCGAGGAATTCGCGGAGGTACGCCCTGACGTCCGAGACCTTCGTGCTTTTAGGAGACCCGAGCTGACCGAGGATGACTTTGATTTTTTCTGCCATACGCTTCTTTGTGTTGAAAGATTCCCTACTTTTTGTCATAACTGGGGCTAAATGACTAGAATCAAAAGTTTTAAAGGGTTAGACAATGGCCAAAAAATATAAATCCCAGGGACGCGAAGACAAAGATCTGAAGACCGTCTCCCTTTTGGGCAATACGAAAACCGACTACCCGGACTCCTACTCGCCGGCGGTCCTCGAGAAGTTTCCGAACAAGCACCCGGACAACGACGCCTGGACGACGTTTGTCTGCACCGAGTTTACCTCCCTCTGCCCGAAGACGGGCCAGCCGGACTTCGCGAAGATCTTCATCAACTACATCGCGGACAAGGAGATGGTCGAGTCGAAGTCGCTCAAGATCTAC
>JBILTI010000128.1:0-5714 GCA_044371595.1 Bacteriovoracaceae bacterium | reverse complement strand
GAGGGCCGAGTCTACCGGCCCGTCTCCGAGCTTAACACCATCGTGAACGAAGCCTTCGCCGTCGAGGCACTCCGGTACTTCCGCGTCGAGAAGAACCAGGACCAGGAGAAGATCGAACGGCAGGGGAACATCGTCCGCGTCGCCCGCGCGATCAAGGCCCACGACAAGAACCTGGGTCGGGACGTGGTGGTCGCGATCATCGCCCTGACGTTCGCGCCGACGTCCCTCGCGACCGAGGCCGCGAACAACTCGAAGGCCTACCTCGAGTCGCTCGTCACGTCGGGGATGGTGGCCATCATCTTCTTCGGCATGCTCTATTACATGACCGTTCGGCCTCTCGATGAGCTCCGGCTACAGATCGAGCGCGTGCTCCGGGGCCGCCAGAAGGAGGTCGACTCGAAGATCATGTTCAAGGAGCTCCACCCGCTCCGCAACACGATCAACAGCATCCTCTCACGGATTAAGGAGCTCCAGAACACCGAGGCCGGGGAGCTCCAGAGCATGGAGGAGGACGGCCCCTACATCCGCGCCCTCGAGGAATTCCTGGCCGGCGCCCAGGGGCCCGTCGTGATCCTCAACTCGGAGAAGATTATCCAACGGATCAACCCCGAGGCGGAGGACCTGATCGGCCTGCGCGAGAACTCGGCGTCGGGCCATAGCATCCTCGACACGGCCCGCGACCAGGGATTCGCGGCGACGGTGATCGACCTATGCGACCGGTCGGCGAACAACGAAGGCTGCAACCAGAAGGAGAGCTACGAGATCGGCGGAAAGCAGATCTCGATCAACGTGACCGCGCTCATGGGGAAGGATAAGTTCGCCAAGGGCTACTACATTACCTTCGTGAGGATCGACTGATGGCGCGGAACGTCCTCGTCCTTAAACACTTCGAATCGCCGAAGGACGCCGGGACCTATCACCGGCTCCTGTGCCTGACGGGCGGGAACAAGGGGGAGTCCTACGTCCTCCTCGGGAACCGGATCGTCATTGGCCGCTCGGAGAAGGCGGATATCCGGCTAACGGATGTGAAGGCGAGCCGCGAGCACGCCGAGGTGACCCGCGTCGGGGCGAAGTGGGTCGCGACGGACCTCGGATCCCAGAACGGCATCGTCGTGAACGACAAGAAGGTGACCCAGCAGGAGCTCCAGGAGGGCGACAAGCTCATCGTCGGAACGACGGTCTTCAAGTTCGCGAAGGTCGAGGTCGCCGGGGGTAAGGGGAAGGTCGTCCGGGATCAGGGCGTGTCCCGCGACGAGGGCGAGGGCGGGAAGAAGGCCTTCTTCCCATTCCTGATCCTCGTGCTCATCTTCGCGGGCCTCTTCCTCGTCGACGACGGCCCGAAGACCTCGGCCCCGCGGAAGACCTCCGGGGGCGGGGGAAGCTACCAGGACGTGAACAACGAATACATGACCGCGATCCAGAAGCGGCAGGCGAACGAGAATAAGCAGCTGAAGGAAAAGCTCACGGTCATCTACCAGCGGGGGCTCCGGGAGCTAAGGGAGCGGAACTACTACCGCGCCATCCACGAGTTCAACCTGGCGCTGATTATCGCCCCCGGTGACGCCCAGGCGGAGTATTATCTAAGGAAGACGAAGGAGCAGTTGGACAAGGAGATCGAGGCGTTCACGGCGAACGCCCAGCGGGACGAGGAGTCGCTCAAGTTCAAGAGCTCGATCATCTCCTACTGTGCGATCATCCGGCTCCTGTACAGCGTCCCCGACGACCCGAGACACAAGAACGCGATCAAGCAGATCGAAGAGCTTGAATCGAAACTAGGAATCGAGAAAGGTGAAACTGATTGTCTTAAAAAACAACGTGCCTCTCAGTGACGTCGTCGTAGACACCGACGACGCGTCCGAGCGGTACGAGATCTTCGTCGGGCGGTCCGAGGACTGCCACGTGCGCATCGACGATCCACTGATCTCGCGGCACCACTTCCTCCTGAAGAACGAGGACGGGGGCTGGTACTGCGAGAAGCTCTCGAAGCTCGGCGTCGTGACCGTAAACGGCGGCGTCGTTACCCGGAACCGGGTCGCGAACGGCGACGAGCTAAAGTGCGGCGCCTACTCGATCATCCTAACAGGCCTTGCCCCGGCGGGAGTTTCGGCGGCGGCCGCGCCGCCGTTCGCGCCGAAGGTCTACGACCTCGGGCCCTCGCCTGAAGACTACGACGATGGCCTCGCCGCTGCGGTCGACGAACCGAGCATCACCGCGCCCCTCGACCTCGGCGCCGCGGTCGACGCGGCCCCGGCGCTCGAGGACGGCGACGCGCTCTCCCTCGACGCCGCTTCCGGAGACGACCGGCCCGCCGACGACCTCGGTTCCTTCGACGACCTTTCCGGGGACCTGGGGGGGGACCTCGACGGAGAGCTCGGCGACCTCGGCAGCGGCGACCTCGCGGGCGACGCCGGTGAAAGCGACCCCGGGTTCGGCGGTGACCTCGCCGAAGCCACGGACTTCGCCGACGCCGATGCCGGCGACGGGGGCGGCTTCGACGCCCCGGCGACGACCGATCAGAACGAAAGTACGCGGTTCTTCAAGGCCTTCGTCAACTACCAGCTCATCCTCTTCGGCGACCACGCCCCCTACGATCGCTACTTCATCGACGCCGACGAGGTCTTCGTCGGCCGCGACGGAAAGAAGTGCCAGATCGTCCTGAACGACCCGGAGGTCTCGTCGGTCCACGCCGTCCTCCGGAAGGTGAACACGGAGATCACGCTCGAGGACCTCAACTCCTCAAACGGGACGATCCTCAACGGGGAGCGGATTAACCGGGCACAGCTCTCGGCCGGCGACGAGTTCGTCATAGGTGGAACGAGCTTCACCCTCGAGGTCCGCTCGGACCTCCTCGACAGCGAGGCCGACCGGCTGATGCCGGTCGAGAAGAACCAGGTCGTCGAAACCGAAGAGGTGGTGGAGGAGGAGATCGCGGCCGACGGCGACCTCTCCTTCGAGGGCGAAGCCCCGCCGGAGAAGAGCCTCTTCAAGCGTATGCAGAAGGATCCGGCCTTCCGCAAGAAGGCGATCTACGCGATCGCGGCCCTCCTCGCCGTCGTCTTCCTCCTCCCCGGTGAAGAGGAAGCCGAGGCGCCGAAAAAGGCGAAGGTCGCGAAGGAAGCGCCGAAGGCGGACCCGAAGACCGGGAAGCCCAAGCTCAACCTCTCGAAGGAGCTCGAGAACGCGCGGAACGTCTCGTACGAGCTCGGCGTGAGCTACTTCGAACAGAGCCGCTACGACCTGGCCCAGGTCGAGTTCCAGAAGGTCGTCGCGATCGACCCCGAGTACAAGAAGGTCCAGAGCTACCTCGAGCAGACGAAGGTGGGCCTCAAGCGCCTCGAGGAGCTCGAGGCCGAGCGCCGTGCAGAGGAGGAGCGGATCAAGACGAAGAAGCTTGTCGACGAGCTCCTCGTCAAGGCCCGCGACGCCGTGAAGGAGCGGCAGGTTCCGGTGGCCGAGAGCCTCTTCTCGCAGATCACCGAGAAGGATCCGGAGAACATGGAGGTCATGCAGCTTAAGCTCGAGCTCGAGACCTGGCAAAAGGAAGAGGAGCGGAAGGCGCTCGAGCTCGCGGCGAAGGAAGCGGCCCGGAAGCGCATGATCGACGCGCTGACGCCGGGGAAGACCCAGTACCTCAAGAAGGAGTGGTTCCTCGCGATCAACCGGCTCGAGGAGTTCCTCCGATTGAAGAACACCGACGAGGACCTCATCAAGGAAGCCTCGGACATGCTGAGCGACGCGAAGAACCAGCTCGCGAGCGAGCTTGGCCCCGTCCTCGGGAAGGCCCGGTCGCTCAAGGAGGGCCAGGACCTGAAGGCCGCCTACGAGGCGTACCAGGACGTGCTCAAGATGGAGTCGACGAACCGCGAGGCGCTGAACGAGGTCGACGAGATTAAATCGCTCCTCGATGCGCGCTCGAAGAAAATCTACCGCGAGGCCATCATCGCCGAATCCCTGAGCCTCTTCACTGACGCGAAGGAAAAGTTCCAGGAGGTCCAGCAGATCTCCCCGACTGACAGCGAGTACTACAAGAAGGCCTCGGAAAAACTTAAGAACTACCTGGAGTAACATGCGCCTGAAAGCCTACGCCGCCCAGACCCACCACGGCCCCTACCTGCAGGTCAACGAGGACGCCTACGACTTCGACTTCGAGAGCGAGCTCTTCATGGTCCTCGACGGCTTCGGCGGCTCCGGGGTCGGCGACCGGGCCGTGGAAACGCTCATGCAGGAGATCCGCACGTTCTACACGCGGCTCTCGGACGACCCGAATGCGACGATGCCGCTCTACTACAACCCGCGGAACCTCCTCGAGGGGAACGCCGTCGTGAACGCGCTCCTGAGCGCGCACCAGAACCTCCTCGCGGCCAACCAGGGGAAGCCGCTGAACCAGAGGGCCGGCGCGAGCGCCGTCGTCGCCGCGAAGGCCGACGGCCTCCTGGTCCTCGCCGGCGTCGGCAATTGCTGCGCCTGGCACTTCCGCCGGGGCCGGCTCTCGAAGCTCATCGCCGAGGAGACGCTCCGGTTCCACGCGAAGGACCAGTTCGAGTACAAGTTCCGGACGACGCCGCTCACGGCCTTCGGGATGTACCCGGAGCTCGGCCACCAGCTGCGCGAGGTCCGGCTCACCGAGGGCGACAAGGTTGTCCTCCTCACCGACGGCGTGTACGCGCAGGTGTCGGAGGAGGAGCTCGCGTACGCGCTGACGAAGCCTTCGGCGGACGCGAACGCGCGGATCAATAGCCTACTAAAACTATCCAACAATCGCGGGAACACCGATAACCAAACGGCAATGATTCTCGAGTTTTAATACTTTTTCATTCCCAGCGCCGGGCCCGGGCACTATAATTTTTCTGTAGCCCCGTAACGGAGATCAGGGATGAACCACAAAGTACTTCTGGCGGACGATAGCCTGACGATCCAGAAAGTGATCAAGATCACGCTTGCCAACCAGCCCTATCAGATCACCGAAGCGTCCTCCGAAGAGGAGCTCTTCCGCGAGCTACCGGGGCTCCAGCCGAAGCTCGTGTTCCTCGACTTTAACCTTTCCGAGAAGTACACAGGCTACGAACTGACCACTAAGATCAAGTCCGTCTGCCCGGCCGCCAAGGTCCTCCTTCTCCTCGGAACCTTCGACACCGTCGACGAGGCGTCGATGGAGAAGTGCGGGGCCTCGGATAAGATCGTAAAGCCCTTCGACTCGAACAAGTTCATCGCGATCTGCCGGCAGCTCATCGACACCTTCGCCGACGACGAGATCGCCTTTCCGGCGCCGAAGGCGGAGACCCCGGCCCCGAGCTTCGAGCTCGAGGAAGACCAGTGGGAAATGAGCGCCCCGGTTCGGGCACCGACCGCCGCGGCTGCCTCCACCGATCTGGATCGTACTGCGCCGCACATGGAGAACCCGCTCCTGAAGGAAGTCTCCGACTGGGGGATTAGCGTCCCCGGCGTCATCAACGACCGGGGGCCGCACGATAAGCTGATCGACATTCCGCCGGTGATCGAACTGGCCGAAGTGAAGTCACTGAGCGATCACAAGGCCCAGAAGACCGAGGCCGTCGCGAAGGACGACGCCGTCTATCCGGCGAGCGACGACCTCGACTATCCGACGATCGAAGAAGAGATCACTTCGACGGATCGGCTCACCGCCACCCGGACTCCCGGGGCGCCGACGCTCGACGCCGGGATCGCTTCGAAGCTGATCTCGGTCGAATCGCTCC
>JBILTI010000366.1:0-3123 GCA_044371595.1 Bacteriovoracaceae bacterium | reverse complement strand
AACTACGTCCCCGACGAGACGGACATCAAGAGCCTCGAGGCCCAGATCCGGGACGAGGTCCAGGACGACTTCTGGGTCGCCGACGAGCTCGAAGACCTCCGGAACGAGGTCGAGACGAAGATCGAACAGGCGAAGGCCACGTATCAGCCGTCCCGGAACGACTTCGACGAATCGAACTTCAAGCCGATCGACGATGCTGGATCCATCTCGTGGAACGACGCCGCCGGTTCCCCCGTCGATGGCAGGCCCGCCGCCGAGGCGCTCTTCCGCGCCGCCGGTCCCGCGGCCTCGGCCGTCGACGCCGCCGAACTCCGGCGGGAGATGGAGGCGATGGTTCAGAAGTACGTGAAGGATTACCTGGACCAGCTGGTCCAGAAGAACACCGAGAAGGTAGCCTGGGAAGTCATCCCGGACCTCGCCGAGAACCTCATCCGGCAAGAGCTCTCGAAGATCAGCAACCGCATCTTAAACGAGCAGTCCTAGCTGCGCGTTAGCGCTAGACCAGGCGCAGGCTTCCGTTGAAGAGCTTGTGCGTTTCCCCCGCGCTCACGAGCAGCGCCTCACCGTAGTCGCCGAGGCCTGCGAAGCGCCCAGCGCGGACGTCGGCGCCTTCGGTGATCGTCACCTCCCTATCGAGGTGACCGCAGCGCGCGACCCAGGCGCGGCGGAGGGTTGCCGGGTCGGGAATCCGATGGGCATGGATGTAGTCGGCGAGCTCCCGGGCCAGCTGCGCTTTTTCTAGGAGGAAGGGGGGTTCGTAGATCCCGCCGAACTCCGGTGCTTCGGAGAAGAGGTTAAGGCCGATGCCGGCGAGGAAGGAGGCCTGGCCTCCCTGAACGAGGATGCCGCCGCACTTCTTTCGCTCTTCGGTCCAGAGGTCGTTGGGCCACTTGAGCCGGAGCTCCCGGCCCTTCGTGGAAAAGAACTCCGCTACCACGACCGCCAGCTCGATGGCGGTGAAGCTCAGCACCGGGTGCGGGGAGAGGTTCACGGAAAAACACAACGTCCCCGGGAGCGACGCCCAGCTGTTGTCGCCGCGCCCGCGGCCCCGGCGCTGGTGCTCGCAGCTCACGAGGATCCGCTCCTCGGGGGCGATGCTTAATTGTTCTTTGAGGACATCTTGTGTAGAATCACACTCGCGAACGTGAACATGTCTTATCATCCGAGGTCCTTATGTCATCGATCAAGCGGGACGTCCCGCGGACGATCCGGTTTACCCCCGGAATCAACCCCTACGCGGCTGGCTCCGTCGTCGCCGAGTTCGGAAACACCAAAGTCCACATCACGGCCACCGTTCAGGAATCCGTGCCGCCGTTTCTGAAGGGAAAGGGGCAGGGGTGGGTGACTGCCGAGTACGCGATGCTTCCATCCTCCACTCATACCCGGTCCGACCGGGAAAGAAAAGGCGCCTCGGGACGGACGCAGGAGATCCAGCGCCTGATCGGCCGCTCGCTCCGTTCCATCGTCGACCTCGGAAAGCTCGGGGAGCGCTCGATCCTGATCGACTGCGACGTCCTCGTCGCCGACGGCGGAACTCGGACGACGTCGATCTCCGGCGCCTACATCGCCCTCGAGCTCGCGGTCCGGAAGCTCCTCCGCGACGGCCTCCTGAAAGAGTCCCCGATCAAGGATAGCCTGGGGGCCATCTCCATCGGGCTCACGAAGACCGGGGAGGTCATCGCCGACCTGAACTACGAGGAAGATTCGAGCTGCGGAACCGATATGAACATCGTCATGACTGGCAGCGGTAAGTTCGTCGAGATCCAGGGGACCGCCGAAGGCGAGCCCTTTTCTCTGGAGCAGCTTTCGTCGCTCCTCGACTGCGCCCGTACGGCCCTCGCGGTGGTTCAGCGCGAGCAGCGCGCCGCCCTCGAGAAGCTCGCGTGACGGCATTTCTGCTCGCCTCCGGGAACGCCCACAAGGCCGAGGAGTTTAAGGAGCTCTTCCGGGGTCAGCTGACGGTCTCGCCGGCGCCGGCGACCCTTCCGGTGGACGAGACGGGGAAGACCTTCATCGAGAACGCGTTTCTCAAGGCGAAGGCGTACGCCGAGGCCTACAAGGTGCCCACACTCGCCGACGACTCGGGCCTCGTGGTCGAGGCGCTCCCGGACCTCCTCGGGGTCCAGAGCGCCCGGTTTCTGCTGGAGCTTCCGGACTACAAGGACAAGTGCCGGAAGCTGATCCAGCTCCTCGAGTCAAAGGACAACCGATCGGCCCACTTCGTCTGCGTTCTGTGTTTCTATGTCTCCCCCGAGGAGGTCTACTTTTTCGAGGGCCGGGTCAACGGGGAGATCGGGACCGAGCTTCGGGGAGAGCACGGCTTCGGTTACGATCCGGTTTTCATCCCGACCCGTACGGAGCAGGACGGGAAATCGCTGGCCGAGCTACCGGAATGGAAAAACGAATTTTCGCACAGAGCAAAGGCAAGCCAGGCAGCGTTACTTTTCTTTAAAGAATCAATGGACAAATCCCGCCATAAGCTTTAAAAATACAACTCTTGAAACGATCGGGGTGTAGCGCAGTCTGGTAGCGTATCTGCTTTGGGAGCAGGTGGTCGTTGGTTCGAATCCAATCACCCCGACCACTTCAAGTTCTTTTTCTTCAGAATCAATCTTCATTCCACATTCAAAATTACGCCATTGCTAAGGACTAACTCCTTGATCGAAACGTATAGGTAAGGCCCTATGATTCCTGTTCTGTCTGCCCAATAGATCAAATGCATGTCCCCGCCTGTAACTTAGAAAATATTTCTAACTAGCGAGGCGACGATGAACTTACTTTTTAACGCACTTTTTTTAACGGTCTTCATGCTTCATTCGGATGCCCGGGCGGCGAAGACGGACGTCATGGTCTATCGGTCGGCCGACGAGGCTGACGTGCCGGCGGAGCTTCGACCCAGGGACATCGGCGCGGCCAACGCCCTGCTTTGGCGCGAGATCCTCCGGGCCTGCGATGGACAACCGGCGCATCTCGCCTGGAAATCGGCACCTATTTCCAAACGAGCTACGGGCGGCAGCGGGACTGAGTGCGGGGGATCAACAGCTGCGAGGACGTCGTCTGCCGGCGGGTCGGAACGACCTCCGCCGTTCGCGGGTGCGACGACGGAGGGGCGGGCGGGAGCGA
>JBILTI010000464.1:0-2823 GCA_044371595.1 Bacteriovoracaceae bacterium | reverse complement strand
TTTGATCTCTACGTCAACACCAGCTGAGAGATCGAGCTTCATAAGAGAATCAACAGTTTGCTGAGTTGGCTCAACAATGTCGATAAGTCTCTTGTGGGTGCGCATTTCGAACTGCTCACGCGATTTTTTATCGATGTGAGGTGAACGAAGTACGGTGTAGCGATTAATCTCAGTTGGAAGAGGAATTGGACCAGCAACACGCGCTCCGGTGTTCTTAGCTGTCTGGACAATCTCCTGGACTGATGCATCAAGGATATTGTAGTCGTAGGCGCGAAGCTTAATGCGAAGTTTATTCGTCTTCATTAGATCTCCAAAAAATTTTTTTGGTCAAAATAGAAAAGAATGGGGCTTTTGTAAAGCCCCATCTGTTATTTTTTTGACGTTTTAAGCAATAATATCTGAAACAGTACCGGCACCGATCGTACGGCCGCCTTCGCGGATCGCGAAACGAAGACCTTTTTCCATTGCGATCGGAGCAATAAGTTCTACGCCGAAAGAGGTGTTGTCGCCCGGCATAATCATTTCAACACCTTCGTTGAGAGTGATCGCGCCAGTTACGTCTGTAGTTCTGAAGTAGAACTGTGGACGGTAGCCCTTGAAAATTGGAGTATGACGTCCGCCTTCCTCTTTTGTGAGGATGTAAACCTCACAACGGAACTTGGCGTGCGGCTTAACGGTTCCTGGCTTGATCATACACTGACCGCGCTCAACGTCTTCTCTCTTAGTACCACGCAGGAGGAGACCAACGTTATCACCCGCACGACCTTCGTCGAGGAGCTTACGGAACATTTCAACGCCAGTAATCGTTGTCTTCTGGGCCTCTTTGATGCCGATGATTTCGATTTCTTCCCCAACCTTAACGATACCACGCTCAACGCGACCAGTCACTACCGTTCCACGACCAGAGATTGAGAACACGTCCTCAACAGGCATAAGGAATGGCTTATCGATGTCACGGGCCGGAGTTGGGATGTAACGGTCAACTTCTTCCATCAGCTTCACGATCGCCTTCTCGCCGATTTCCGGATCGCGGCCTTCAACGGCGGCGAGAGCGGAGCCTTTAACAACAGGAATATCGTCACCAGGGAAGTTGTACTTAGAGAGGAGCTCTCTGATCTCCATTTCAACGAGGTCGAGGAGTTCGGCGTCGTCAACCTGGTCAACCTTGTTCATGAAAACAACGATCGCTGGAACGCCGACCTGGCGAGCAAGAAGAATGTGCTCGCGCGTCTGTGGCATCGGGCCGTCAGCGGCAGAGCAAACGAGGATCGCGCCGTCCATCTGAGCAGCACCAGTGATCATGTTCTTAACATAGTCAGCGTGGCCCGGGCAGTCTACGTGAGCGTAGTGACGGTTTGCAGTTGTATATTCAACGTGAGCGGTATTGATCGTAATACCACGAGCTTTCTCTTCCGGAGCAGAATCGATGTCCGCGTATGACTTCGCAGCGCCACCGTAGATCTTCGCCATAGTCATTGTGATCGCTGCTGTGAGTGTTGTTTTACCGTGGTCAACGTGACCGATAGTACCGATGTTTACGTGCGGCTTACTACGA
Source organism: Bacteriovoracaceae bacterium (assembly GCA_044371595.1). Lineage (GTDB taxonomy): Bacteria > Bdellovibrionota > Bacteriovoracia > Bacteriovoracales > Bacteriovoracaceae > Peredibacter. The sequence goes on along the minus strand of JBILTI010000464.1, from coordinate 1,268 downwards.
TCAAATTTTTCCTTAGCCATGGGGCTTCTCCTGTTAAATATAAATTCCGCGCTTCTGCAGAATGTCTTTTGCTTGATTGTGCGCGAGCTGTTCGTATCTCTTGAAGGTCAAGGTAAAACTCGCACGACCCTGGGTCTTCGATCGCAGCTGAGTGCTATAACCAAACATCTCCGCGAGCGGTACCTCTGCTTTCAGTACATCTTTGTTGTTCTTCGGATCGATGCCAAGGATCCGCCCGCGCTTTGCATTAACGTCTGCGATAACGTCGCCGGCGTAGTTACTAGGGGTGGTTACCTCGAGGGCCATAATAGGTTCCATCAGGACCAATCCAGCCTTCTGGCAGGCTTCCTTAAACGCCATTGATGCTGCGATAGTATATGCCACATCGGAACTTTCGGCCTCATTAAATTCAATCGACTCTACGATTGCCTTAATTCCGATCAGCGGGTAACCGGCCATGGCACCGCCCGGGCCAGAGTCAAGAATACCGCGCCTTATGGCTTCATAAATTTCTTCTGGGATAGATTTTTCCTTTTTCATAAATTCAACTTTCAGCTCTAGGCTTCCATCGAGCGGTTCGACTTGAACCGTTGCCTGACCAAACTGTCCCTTTCCTGCAAGCTCGCGCTGGAAAGTATTTGATGAAGTTGCTTTGCCGCTAACCGACTCTCTATAAGAAACTTGTGGATTACCTTTGTTTACACCAACCTTGAATTCCCGCTCAAGCCGGTCAGTTATGATATCCAGGTGGAGCTCACCCATTCCAAAAATAAGGAGCTGACCAGTCTCTTTGTTATTTCTGTAATTGAACGAAGGATCTTCTACTTTAAGATAATCAAGTGTCTTCTGGAGTTTCTCTTCATCCGCAGATGTCTTGGGCTCAATTGCAATGGAAATTACCGTCTCAGGGAACTCCATGAGGTCAAAAATGATAGGCTTGTGCTCCGCACATAAGGTCTGGCCAGTGGTAGTAAACTTTAATCCTGAAACGGCTACAATATCGCCTGCAGATGCAGATTCCAGCTCGGTTCGTTTGTTCGCGTGCATCTGAAGAATCTTATTGATTCGTTCTTTTTTCTTTTCGAGAGAATTGAAAACCTGCGTCCCTGCTGAAAGCTCCCCGGAATAAATGCGAATGTAAGTAATTTGCCCTACGAAGGGGTCGGAAGAAATTTTGAAGGCGAGTGCTGAAAAGAGGTCTTTTTCGTCCGGCTTCCGGGAAACGAGCTTTGCATTATCCTTCGCATCGTAGCCCTTAATCTCTCCTT
>JBILTI010000456.1:0-2539 GCA_044371595.1 Bacteriovoracaceae bacterium | reverse complement strand
GGCGCTGAACCTCGCGCTCGAACAACGCCGGCCCCGCGCCGCGATCGCCGTCGCTCTCGGTGGCCTCGGGAGCGCCGCGAGTGCCCTGACGCTACCGCTCAAGCCCTACCTCCCCGACGCCGTCGCCGCGGGCCTGATCATCCTCCTCGTCGCGGCGGGCATCCGGGAGGTCTGGCGGCGCCCCCGGACCCCGGTGTTACCCCTGGCGGCTCCCCGGTGGTGGACCGCGGGCGCGGGCCTCCTCCTCGGGGTCGTGACGGCGATCACGGGCCTCGGCGGCGGCGTCCTGCTGGTACCGCTGCTCCTGCGGCTCACGGGCCGCTCCTACGAGGAAGTGGTGCCGACGGGCCTTCTGACGATCCTCCTGATCTCCGGGACGACGCTCGCGCTCCAGCTCGATGCCGTGGGCCGCGTCCTCACCGGTGCCGACGTCGGCGTGCTCACGGCCGGAACCGCTGTCGCGGGCCTCGGGGTCCGGTTGACGCTGCGACGGCTCGGGCCGGGCCCCCGGGAACGGCTCCGGAAGCTAACCTTCACCGCGGTCGCCCTCGTGGCCGCGGCGAACGTCCTCTCTAACACCTTGTGAGGTTGCCGATGGAAATGAAACTCATGCGGAAAAAGTGCGACGAGGTGGCGGGCCTTCTGAAGCACTTCGCCCACCCGCAGCGGCTCTTGATCCTCTGCTACCTTTTCGACGGGGAGAAACCCGTCGGAATGATTCAGGAGGCGGTGGGCCTTTCGCAGTCCCAGACGTCGCAGTTCTTGAAGCGCATGCAGGCCGAAGGCCTCCTGCGTGTGCGGCGGGAGAAAAACTTCTCCTACTACGCCATCGAGAATCCCACGGTGACGAAGCTTCTGAAATCGATGCAGCGGATCTTCTGCTGAGGGTTCGCGGCGACGAATTGGCTGTCATCTTATCTCCTTTCCCCGTACAATTTTCTTATCTACCTGTGAGGTACACTATGAAAACGCTCGCCGCCGCCCTCTTCCTTAATTCCACCGTGGCCTTCGCCTACGAAGTCCCCACGACCCCTCCGAACCCGTGCTACCGGGGCTGCACGCCCGCCCAGGAAACCCTCGCGAAGGACTTCTTCGCCGTCGGGGCAGAACCGGCGAAGACGCCGGCCGTGTACAGCGGCGTCTGTAACCACGTAGGCCAGTACGACCCGAACCACGACCACCACGCCGTGGTCCTGATCGACGAGGAGAACGGCCAGGCCCGCTTCGCGACGATCTTCTCCTGGTTCGGGACCGGCAACTCCTTCAAGGACTGGACCCTCGACGTCGCCCGGCGGGAGATGCTGCCCTACTGGCGCGACTACGGGAAGCTGACGTTCGCGGACGGCACCGGCCGCGTGGTGGTGTACGACGACCGGGGCCTTCCGGTGTACGTCTACTGGATGCGCCAGAACCCGGTGACGAAGGAGCTCCTCTACATCACCTATATGGGCACCGTGAACAAGGCGTTCTGCCGCCTGCGCGCGCACGCCGAGTGAGCCTCCTCCGGGCCCAGCACATCCTCGTCGCGCACGAGTACGAGGCGCGGGACGTGCGCCGGAAGCTCGACGCGGGCGACGCCTTCGAGGACCTCGCCCGCGACTTCTCCCTCTGCCCTTCGGGTAAAAGCGGAGGCCACCTCGGGGAGTTTCCCCGGGGGCGGATGGTTCCGGCGTTCGAGAAGGCGCTCCTCGCCCTAAGTCCCGGCGACGTCTCCGGGCCTGTGCGGACGAGCTTCGGCTACCACCTCATCAAGCGGCTATAGCTACTCCGAGGCCGGCGCCCGCGGCGCCGGGGCCTTCTCTTTCTTCGCGAGTTCTTCGCGCGCCTCTTCGACGTTCCCCCGGAGGAAGAAGGACTTCTGGATGCCCTTCAGGGTGATTACCGATTCAGTCAGAAGTTCGATCGTCTTCTCCGAGCCTTCCGGCTGCAGGTCCTTCAGCGCCGTCGTTATTTGGGAGAGGTTTTCGATCGTCTTGTTCAGGTGCCGGGTCGCGCCGGGGACCGAGGACGTCAGGTGCGGGAGCACCTTCCGCACCTCTCCGGAGGCGAACGTCAGATCCTCCATCGCCCGCCGGAGCTTCTTCTTGTCACCGACCTGGTGGGCGATGTCCCGGCCTAGGGCAAGCGTGCCGTCGAGGTTGGTGAGGATGCTGTCCACCTTCGCGAGGACGCCCTCGAGCTTCCTCCCGGCGAGCGCCTCGAGAAGGTCGAGCGTCTCCCGGACCGGAAGGACGTCGTTCGCCGCCAGGGGCCCCGCGTCCGGCTCTCCGGGAACGAGGGTCAGCGCCTTGTCGCCGATGATGAAGGGGCGGGCGAGCTCGACGGCCGCGCCCCGGGTAAGCTGGCCCGCGTACTCCTTGACGATGGTGAACGTCACCTTCACCTTGTGCACCGGATGGAGTTCGATCCGGTCGATCTTCCCGACCCGGAGGCCCGACATGAAGACCGAGCTCCCGACGCGCAGGTTCGCGGCCGTCTCGATGTAGGTGATGTACGGCACGCGCTCTTCGAACCAGTGCTTCCTCACGGCGACGCCGAT
>JBILTI010000409.1:0-2839 GCA_044371595.1 Bacteriovoracaceae bacterium | reverse complement strand
CGCGTGCGCGACCGTAGCGGCGTGGTGGATCTGTGCCGGCGCGGTGGCGAAGTTTACGGAGACCTTGAAGTCCTTCGCTTCGACCTTGAGTTCGGCAACGCCTTGGTCTTTGGCGACCTTAACGATCTGAGACAGGGATTCGATGCTGAGTGAGTCGAGTTTCATGGTTAGGCCTTCGCTCTTTCGATGTACTCGCCGGAGCGGGTGTCGATCTTCAGGATCTCGCCCTCTTTGATGAAGAGCGGAACGTTCACCTGGAGGCCCGTCTCGAGGACGGCCTTCTTCGTGCCGCCGGAGGCGGTGTCACCCTTGAGGCCCGGATCGGTCTCGACGACCTTCAGGTTGATGAAGTTCGGCAGTTCGATCGAGATCGGACGTCCGTTATAGTAGAGGATGTAAACTTTGATGTTTTCCTGGAGGTAGAACTTATTGTCGCCGACCTGGTCGTGGCTCAGGTGAACCATCTCGAAGCTGGTCTGGTCCATGAAGTTGTAGCCGTCCTGATCGGAGTAGTTGTACTCCATCTCTTTCTCTTCCATGTCCGGCTTACCGACCGTATCAACGCCCGCCTTGAAGGTCTTCTCAACAGTCTGGTTCGTCTCGAGGTTCCGGAGACGAGTTCTTACGAACGCCGAGCCCTTGCCCGGATTGACGTGTTGGAAATCAACGATGATCCAAGGCTTGCCCTCGATCTCAATTTTAAGACCTTTTCTAAAATCCGTAGTTTGGTACATGAAAATGTTCCTTTAATCGAGTAGCGACCGTATCGCTATGTAATAACTCTGTTTTCCGAGCCCGCTCATTATGGCCGTAGCGGCTTTTGCCGTCAACAAAGTATGTCGGAACTGTTCCCTCTTGTAGACCTGGCTGAGGTGAACTTCAATTATTGGAATTTTAAGGATTTTTAGTGCGTCATGGATCGCGACACTGGTGTGCGCATAGGCCCCGGGATTGATCACCAGGGCGTCAAAGCTTTCGGCGTGCGCGGCCTGGATTCTGTCGACGATTTCTCCCTCGATGTTCGACTGATACCACGTTGTTTCCGCCGCGGCTCCGAGCTTCGCGGCCGTCCAGCGCTGGAGGTCTTCGAGGCTCTCGGTGCCGTAGACCTCCGGCTCGCGCTTCCCGAGCATGTTAAGGTTTGGTCCGTTGATGATCAGTACGCGCTTCATCTAGCCGGCCTCCAGCGCGCGCTCGCGTACCAAGGTCAGGAACCGCTGGAGGGCCGCCTCGACGCGGAGCTCGCCGGAGGACTTAGCCTTCACCTGGTTCTCGATGATCGAAATGAGTTCGTCGTGGCCCGCCTCTTCGGAGAGGTCCTCCACCGCCCGGAGGCCTCCGCTGGATTCGAGCCGCAGCTGTTTGACCTTCTGCAGCTTCTGAAGCGACGGAGCGTCGTCGGGGTTTAGCTCGAGGATCTTTTCCAGGAGCTCGACCGCCTTATCGTAGTAGCGCTGAGCGCAGTAGAGATCGATCAGCGTATGCGAGACGATCGGCGTGTCGGCAGAGATCGAGCTCGCGTTCACGTCGTCGATGTCGCCCTCTTCCTGGAACTCGTCGGCGTAGTACTCGTCCTCGAGGCCCCGCTCCGGGACCTTCGCTTCCTTCAGGATCGGATGCTCCTCGAGCGACGGCCTCTTCATCACCCACTGGTCGTCGTCTTTCCGAACCGCGGCCGGTGGCGCCGGCGCCTCGCGAGGGACCGGCCGGTTGAAGTCGACCTGGACCCAGTCGTCGTCCTGGGCCGGCGCGGCTGCGGGCCTTCCCTGCGGCAGATCCGGCGCCCGGACGAGCTGCTCGAGGCTCAGCTTCTTGTGTCCGACCATCAGGTCGTCCTCGAGCCGCTTCACCTGCTCCGCGAAGAACCGGTCTTTCGGATTCATGAAGAGGAGGTACTTGAAAGTGTCGAGGGCCTCCTCGAGGTGGCCCAGGTGGATGCAGGCCTGCGCGAAGATCTTCTGGAGCGAGATGTTGTCGGCGTTCTGAGCGATGATCGGCCTCAGCGTATTATAAGTGAGTTCGAACTTCCCCTCGTCGTAGTAGCAGTGCGCGAGGACCACGTACCCCAGCGTGTAGGTCGGATGGTGGCGGATGCCGTCCTTCAGGATCTTGTACGCGTCCTCGAGCATCCCGAGCTTCCGGTACGCCTCCGCGAGCGGAGCGAACACCCGCGACCGGGGGTTCTTCTTGTACATGATGAAATACTTCGCCAGTAAGGCCGAGTGATTCTTCTTCCCTTGCACCGGGCAAACCTACCTTAGATACCCTTCTTTTCGGGTTCCGATTTTGCCGTTTGTGTTTCCGAGAGGCCAGCTTCATCCTGGTTCATGATCCGCGGGGTCATGAAGATGATCAGCTCGTTCTTCGCCGTATCGGGAGCGTACGGCGTCCGGAAGAGCCATCCCAGGAGCGGAAGGTCCTTCAGGAAAGGAACCCCGGAGACGGCTTCGAGGCTAGACGTCTGGTAGAGGCCCCCGATGACCACGGTCGATCCGTTGTTCACGAGGATGTTCGTGGTCACGTTCCGCGAGGTCGTGTTCGGTGGCGCGTCCGGGGACGGTCTGGTTCCGAAGGCCGACTTGGAGAGGTTGATGGCCATCGAAATGGCGCCGTCGTTTGTGACCTGCGGTGTGACGTTCAAATTCAAAGTGGCCGCGACGTTCTGGAAGGTCGCGAGCGCCGGCTGGTTCCCGGTCGCCGGCTGCTGAACCCGGAAGCTCGTGGATTCCGTGCTCGTGATGGTAGCCTGCTGCTTGTTCTGGGTAACGATCCGCGGCGTCGAAACGATCCGCCCCTTGGATTCGGACTCCATGAGCTGGAGCGAGAGGTCGAGGTTCGC
>JBILTI010000022.1:0-10062 GCA_044371595.1 Bacteriovoracaceae bacterium | reverse complement strand
CGGGACTGGAGCAGCGCCAGCTATCCCCTGGCGTTCGCCGCGCTCAACCACCCGGTCGAATTCCCCGGCCTCCGCAACGACCGGCTCCAGGCCGACGCGAAGTTCCTCCCGCTCCTCGAGTCGTTTTGCTGCGTCCGCGACACCGGCGATGGAATCACCGTCGTCCCCCTCCGGGAGCACCGGAGCGTCGAGTTCGACGTCTCCGACTGCCTCGACCTCGTCCCGGCGCTGGGGTACTTCCTCGCGCACGTCGAGGGTAACCACGTGCTCACCGGCGTGGAGAACCTCGTGCACAAGGAGAGCGACCGGCTTATGGAGGTCATGGCCCTCGTCCGTTCCTTCGAGCGATCCGCGGACACCGGGGGCGGTACGCTCACGATCCGGGGGAGCGCGGACCGGCGCTCCCGTCCCGTTGACCTTCGCCTCCCCGACGACCATCGGATGGTCATGGCCGGGGCCCTCTTCTTACGCCATCACGCCGGCGGGGCCGTCTCCCCGACCGAGGCCGTCGCGAAGTCGTATCCCGGATTCTTCGAGCTCTTCGCCGGCTAGAACTTCGATGATCGAATCTTTCTTACACGGTCCGCTTACCCGGCCACCGATTCCCCGTACAATCCTCCTCGAAAACCGGAGGAAGATCATGCGTTTTCTTAACCGTACCCGTGACACCCTCATCGCCGCCGCGCTCGCCCAGGAGCTAACCGACGAACAGGCCCTCGCCGAAGGGATGACGCCGATCGAAGCCTTCCTCCTCTCCGAGATAAGGTCCACCGTCACCCCCGGCCTTGGCCGCGAGGGCGTCCTCCGCGCCGCCCAGAAACACCGGCTCGTGATCGCGATCAAGAAGGCAAAAGCTGGCCCCCACGCCCAGACGCTCACGAGGTACGAGAACGGCGTCGAGATCCTCCGCGAGAAGATCTCCACCGGCCGCGAGAAGGAAGAGAAGGCGAAGTCAGGCCGGATCTACTTCTCGAGCACGCCGAGGGGGTGTCTCCGGCCCACGAAGCTCTACACCGACTACGTGTCGTACACCTGGCAGGCGCCGATGCCGAACGCCGTTTTCTTCGTCGGCGGGATCGCCGTCCACGCCACGACCGAGGATAACGATCCGAAGCTCGGAACCCGTGCGTCCGGCGGTTGCATCCGGACGACCAACGTCGCGTCGATCAAGATCCGCGAGAAGGTCATGGAAACCGGTCGCGGGAGTCAGCCGGGCCAGTACCGGCTCGTGCGCGAGGGCCGGGGCCGCATGCGCATCACCAACAACTCGCTCCCCGCCGCACAGCTCAACAAGGGAACCGGAAACCTCCTCCGGACCCTCGTCGAATCGTGGGACACCGTGATCGTCTACGAAGAGTAGGCAAAACGAAAGGATTCAATTGAAAAAGTTTTACCTCGCAGGCCTTTTCCTCAGCGCCGTCGCTGGCGCCGATCCGGGGGCGCTGACCGCGGACTTTTCCCGCCTCGTACGGGGCCATAAGCTCGGGCCCCTGAACGACCAGGCGTTCTGTTACGTGGACGGAGGCCAGGTCCAGGGCCACCAGGTGGACAAGCTCCAGCGGATCGCGTCGGTCACGAAGCTCCTGACGACCCTCCACGCCGCCGAGACCCTCGACCTTCACCGGCGCTACGAAACCCGGTTTTTCGTCGCCGGCGACGAACTCCACATCGCCGGAGGCCGGGACCCGTACTTCGAGGAGGAGAAGCTCCTCCTCCTCCTGCGCGCGCTGAACGACCGGGGATACCGGCGGTTCCGGCGGGTCACGTTCGACCGGAACTTCCTGTTCTACGACCTCACCTTGAACGAATACGGCGTGGTGACCCCGGAGCGGAGCCGGGTCCGTCTCGCGCATCTGCTGAATCCCCGGAACGCCGCCGCCGTCGAGGCCACCTGGCGTCGGATCAAGCGCTTCGCCGCTGAGGAGGGGGTCGACCTCGCCGGGCCAGCGCCGATGCTCGCGGCGGACGCGGTCTCCGTGGTCGACGCGAATCCACTGGCCGGCGCCAATGCCACTCTTCTCGTCCACCGCTCGAAGCCGCTCCACGCGCTCCTGAAGACGATGAACGTCCAGTCGAAGAACCTCGTCGCTGAGCAGATCTACCAGGAGGCGTCGCGGGTGAAACCGCTGGCGCAGCTCCTCCGGGAGCGGGGGATCCCCGCGGCTTCGCACCGGATCTACAACGGATCCGGGCTCCCGATCATTAACGGAAACAATCGGCAGGATAACCACGCCTCCTGCCGGACCGTCCTCCGGGCCATCGACCTCCTACGGGAGGGACTGCGGCGGCAGCGGCTTACGATCGCCCAGGTCGTGGCGGTGAACGGCGGCGCGGACCTAGGGTCCTTCCGCGATCGCTTCCGGGAGCATCCCGAGACCCACGGAGCGGTCTTCTCGAAGACGGGGACCATTAAGAACGCCTCGACCCTCGCCGGCGTGTTGCTCGCCGGTCCGACGCGGCCCTTCGCGATCCTGAACCACACCGGGAGCATGCCCGCCGCCCGGAAGCTCCAGGACCAGTTCGTGGCCCGGCTGTTCCATCACCTGGGGACGCCGACGCCCGAGGCCTACGAGAAGCTCTCGATCTTCCCGTGGGACGAGGCGCCGTTCTTCCAGGAGCGGCGCTAAGATCCGGTTGCCTTTTGCGGGCCAGACCGGCGACAATGGTTCGCACCCCCCCCCGGAGGACAAAATGCGTCGATTTCTTCTTCTGATCCTGTTCACCGTCACCACTGCCTTCGCCGAGGTCGGCCAGGTCACCCGCGTCCTCGGCGCGGAGGCGGGCCACGTCCTGCGCGACGGGAAGTCGATCCCGCTCGCGCCGTCGCTCGCCCTCGAGCTCAACGACGTCGTCGCAACCGAGGGCGCCCTCGTCGTCATCCACCTCTATCCGACGACGCAGCTGAGCCTCGCGAAGAACACGCAGATCAAGATCAGCGAGCACCAGATCCGCGAGGAATCGGCAACCCTTGAACGGAGCTTCTCCGTCATCGACTACATGAAGGGGATCCTCCGTGTGCAGGTGGCGAAGGACGCGGGTCAGGAGGTCGACCAGCAGGTCCGCGCCGACGGCGTCGCCTTCGGGGTCCGCGGGACCGAGTTCGAGGTTTCGACCGACGGGGACGACGTCGACCTCGACGTCGTCGAAGGCCAGGTCGAAGTCTCGTCGCCCTTCGTCCAGAGCTTCGTACCCGAATACGTGAAGGCTAATGAGGGCCTCCGGTTTAACCGGAAGAAGAAGGGGTTCGAGCGGCGGAAGCTTCGCCTGCGCTTCAAAGATCACCCCGGCTTCCGGAATAAGGGCGAGCTCCTGCGGGAGTGGAAGGCGCGGCGCCAGGCGCTCCGGGAAAAGCGGACGACGCTCAAAGACGAGCGGTCCGAGAAGCGCCACGCCGTCCGGGAGAAGCGGGGCCTTCGGAGAGAGCGGCTCCGCGACCGGAAAGAGCGCTAGCCGCTACTCGACGTCTTCGATGTCTTCGTCGGTCATCGTTCCCGGATCCGCGCCCGAGGGTGAGTCTTCGAGGTCGGCGCCGCCGGTTCCCCAGTTCGAGCTACCGTCGCCGGTTTCGGGGTCCGCCGGCGCACCGGTTCCCATGCCCGTCGCCGGTTCGGTCCCAGTCTCCGTCGTATCTTCCATCATCTCCTGATCGTCGATCGTCGTCGTGGCGTCGGAACCGGGACTCGTGGATGTCCCACGGCCCGTCGAATCGATCGGACCCGATTCCGGGGTCACGGGCGAACCGGTGACCGTGTTCGACGGCGCCTCCGCGTTCCCCGTCTCCGTCTGGGCCGGCGCGGCCGCCGAGACGAGCAGGGCGAGCGTAGCGGTTGCGATTAATCCTTTCATAGAACCTCCTCGGGAGCCGAAGTCCATCGGTCCCTCACGGGATCGATTGAAACAAAGCGGAGCGCCGAAGGGAACTCGAGTTCCGCTGAAATTTTCCTCTCCCCGCGTCGATCCTGAGGTAAACTGGTATTCGTGAGCGCCGGTCAACCTTCCCCGTACCACTTCCTCCGCCGTCTTCCGGCGCACGCCCGGGGCCGACCGGGCATGGTGCTGGCGCTCCTGGCGCTCGTCCTCTTCCTCGGCGGCGTAGGCCTCTCCCGCCTGAAACTTGACCTCGACATCTACGAGTCCTTCGATCCGGATTTCCGGAGCAGCCGCGACCTCCACGCCCTCCGTCGCTCGTACCGCGAGAACTCGCAGCTCCTCGTGGCCTTCGAGTTCGAACGCCCCGCCGCGGCGCGGGAGCTCTGCCTCCTGCAACGCTGGGAACGGTCGGTTCATTCGATGCCGGACGTGAAGTCGGTGACCTCGCTCTGGTCGCAGCGCGGGCCCCGGAGCGACGGGGTCAAGCTCTGGTATCCGCGGAAGCTCGCGGATCCGTGTGAACAGGATCCCGCCGTCGTCCCCGACGTCGCGGGGACCTTCCGGGACACCCCCTCTTCACCGTTCGTCTCTGCGCGCGGGACCCGTGACGTTCTCTTCGACGTCACCTTCGCCGACGGCGCGTTTAGGCCTGGCCTCGTGGAGGAGACGATCCGCGCGAGCGAGCGATTTCTCCGGGACCATGGTCTCACCGCGCGCGTCCACGGCCTGGGCCTCTCCGCGTCCCGCTATCACTTTCTGAAGATCATGTACCGGGACGCGCTCCTTGGTCTCTCGGTCCTCGTCGTCCTGGTCCTGGCGCTCCGGGCGATCGCGGGAACCTGGCGGAGCGGGGTCCTCCTGTCGCTGACCCTGCTCCTCACCGCCGTCGTACTCTACGGTGGCCTGGGCCTCGCGGGAATCCCCGTTAACATCCTGACGAACAATCTCCTCCTCATGACCGCGGTGGCCGGCACCGCCGACTTCCTCTTCGTCACCCAGGCCCAGTTCTCGGAGGACCTCCCGGCGAGCTTCACCGAGCTGGCGGTTCCCTGCTTCTTCACCACCCTCACCACGGTGCTCGGGTTCCTCTCGCTCAACACCTCCGCCGTGGACCTGATCCAGGACTTCGGAACCGGCGCCGCCCTCGGCGCGCTCCTCGAGTGGGTCATGATCTTCGGCGCGCTGCCCGCGCTCCTCCGGGTGACGGGCCAGGAGCGGCCCTGGATCGACCGGGATCGCGCGTGGAACTTCTCTCGCCTCGACCGATTCGTCCAGCTCCGCCCCCCGGCCTTCACCCTCGCCCTCGGGGTCGTCCTGATGGTGCTGGCCGTTCCCGCCTTCTTCTTTCTGAACGATGAGGATTCGCCCGTTGAAAATCTCCCGCGGGGACACGAGTTCCGCGTCTCCACCGAGTACTTCCGGAAGCAGTTCGGCTGGGAAGGGCAGGTCTACGTCTACTTCCCCACCGCACCCGACGTCGCGCGCTCCGCGGAGATCGTCGACCGGTTGGCGCGGCTTCCCCTGGTTTCGAAGGTCGAGGATCCGGAGTCGATCGCCGCCGACTGGACCCGGGATCAGCCGCCGCTCCGGCGCGAACTCCTCCGCCGGGAGCTCGAACTCTCGCCGCTCTGGCGCCGCTACCATTCCCCGTCCGGGGAACTGCGCCTCCCGCTCTACCTCCCGGCGCAGAACCTCCGATCGCTCAAGCGCCTGCGCGACGAGGTTGCGGCGATCTGCGGGGTCGACTGCCGGCTCGCCGGTCAGCGCGTCGTCTACCTCGAATACGGAGAGACGATCACGCGAACGATGATCGAGAGCTTCGCCGTGAGCCTCCTCCTCGTCGTCGCGACCCTCGGATGGCTCCTTAAGCGGCAGGGCCGCCTCTCCGCCTTCGTCCCCGTTGCGATCTCCGCGCTCCTCGGTCCCGGGATCACTCTAACGCTCATGGCGCTCCTCCAGGTTCCGGTTACGCTCGTGACGTCCATCTTTCTCGCCGTGATGGTGGGGCTCGCGGGGGACAACGCCATCCAGTACCTCCTCGCGGGGGGCCCGGACCTCGAGGCCGGCATCGATCGGCGGGCGGTCGCGAGCGTGCTCGTCACCGGCGTGATGATCGCCGGGAGCGCACTGTTCCTGCTTCAGACGCTTAGTCCGATGCGGATCCTCGGGGGGCTCTTCATGGTCGGATTTCTGATCAATATTCTGGGCGACCTCTGGGGCCTTCGGGGTCTTCTCGGAGCGCCCACGCCGCGACGGTAAACGGATACTTCTCGACGAACCGGCGGAGCCACGAATCGAAGCGGCCCGTGAGCGTCAGGAGGTTGATGTGGATGACCGGCAAGAGCGTGGGGAGGAACTTCCCCGGCGTTGACCTGGCACCCCCGCCGTCGTAAACGTAGTGGCTCAGGAGCGGGAAGACGTAGAAAAAGAAGGCGCCGGCTGAGAGGGTCAGGAAGGCCTCGGGCCGGGCCCCGAAGACCAGGAACCGGTAAAGCGAAACCACGTAGAGCAGGGTTCCGACGACCATCCCGAAGGCGTGGAGCGCGCGGGTGTAGGGGTCGATGTGGATGAAGTAAAACCAGTCGGTGTAGCTCTCGAACTTATCCGGCGTAAAGGTCCGGTTCCGGGCGGCGTGGAAGGCGCGCGACTCCCGGGTCGGGATCAGGCGTGAGTTTTGCGGTTTCAGGGGATTCATCTTTCGGCTAACTCCAGGTGAAACGTCGTGCCCGTCCCTCGGCGTTGCCGGCCTCCGCCGCGGGCTTGTGATGATATATTTTAAACAAGTTCTCCTGCTCTTCAAGCGGAATCGGAATCCCTTCGTTGTGCCCCTAGCGCGCGGCCTGGCGCGGAGGCGCCGCCCGGTCCCTGAGAAATTTCGTCGCCGTCGTCGTGAACCGGAGGCGATCCGGGTAGAGGGGGGCGGGCCCGGTGACTTAGGTAAGCTCCCGCGCCATGGGAAAGCAACGGATCTTGTGTCCATTGATCTCTATCAGCGATAAGGGACCAGTCTCCTTAAAACCCATCCTCTCGCAGAAGGTCTTGGCGGTGATCGTCGACTCGAGCGCCAGCGCGCGGATCCCCGAGCTCCGGGCCTCCCGGAGGATGTGATCGAGGAGCTCTTTTCCTAATTCCTGCCCGAGCATGGCGTTCGTTAGATAGAGGCCCAGGACGAGGGCGGTCTTGTCGCCGTTGGCCTTGAGTCGAAGATGCCCGTAGCTCTCGACGGAGCCCGAAGAGTCGACGACCCACACGTGGTCGTTGAGAATGGCCTCGTGCCACTTGTCTTCCCGGTAGGGCCTGAAGCCCCAGGCCTGGATCTCTTCGTGCGAGTAGTACCGCGCGCAGACCTCGCGTATCGACCGCATGTGAGCGGTGTGGATGGGTTCGGCGTCGGTGAAGGTGGCCCTTCGGATGATCGACATGGAAATAGTGTACCGTCAGGCCAGAACGAAGATTAAACTTATCGTTATTCTCTTCGTCTTCGGAACGATCGCCCGGGCCGGCGCCCACGGCAATCTTACGTGTATTAAAGATCGCACCGGCAAACCCGTCCTTCGGTTACAGGGGCCCGGCAATCCGCGGAACGGGGCCGCCGCGTTCGTTTCCCATCGGCGGCGCCCGGGACCTCGGCGGCTGGGCGTGGCGGGTCGAGGAGACCGCGAACTCCGTCACCTACGAGTTCGCCGGAAATTTTCCGCTGGAGAGCCGGCCCCTGGTTTCCTGGACGACCGGAAAGGAACGGGGAGCGGTTCACATCGGAGCGCGGCCCTGGGGCCCCGGAGGGATCGAAGACTTTTCGTGCCTCTAGTTTCGATGACTTGAGGCTCCGTCTGGTTGCGTACATCCGAATACATATGAATACACTTTGTATTCATATGTGTTGCCCCGGCGCTCGTCGTGCGCTAGTCTCCGCCGCATGAAAGAAGCCAAAGATCTCCTCGCCGAGGTGTTGAGCGAGCGAAGCGCCGCCAATCCTCGTTACTCGCTCCGTGCGTTTGCCCGCGACCTGGATGTCTCGCCGCAACAGCTCTCGAACGTCATGAACGGCCGCCGGGGCCTAGGGCCCGAACTAGCGGAGCATGTTATCCAGCGTCTGGGCCTCTCCGGCGAGGAGCGGGACTTCTTCCTCGACTCCCTCCGGGCGAAGTTCTCGAAGAGTCAGCTCCAGCGGCGGATCGCCCGCACCAAGATTAATTCGATCCGGGCGTCGGCGTCGACGAAGGACCTCGAACTCGACCTTTTTAAAATAATCTCGAACTGGCACCACCTGGCGCTCGTCGAGCTCATCAAGATAACCCCCGCGCGGCGGCACACCGTGAGCTGGTTCGCGAAGCGGCTCGGGGTACCGGAATCGGAGATCCGCTTCTCCCTCGAACGGCTCGAGCGGCTGGGCCTCGTCTCGCGGACGGGGAAGAGCTGGCGCGCGAACCAGGACGTCGTGATCGCCGACAAGGGGATCTCCACGGAATCCGTGCGGAACTTTCATCGGCAGGTCCTCGAAAAGGCCATCGCCGCCCTGTCGTTCCAAACCTCCGCAGAGCGCTACGGGAGCTCCTCGACGGTTCCCGTCCGGGTGAAGGACCTCGACCGCGCGAAATCCATGATCCAGAAGTTCCGCATCGACTTCGACGAGGCGCTCTCCGCCCCCGACGACGGCGACGAGGTCTACGGGCTCAGCTTCCAATTCTTCAAACTTACGAACACCGTTTCAGGAGATAACAGATGAAACTATTTTCCCTTCCGTCGATGATCCTTCCGCTCGTCCTCGTGGCCTCGGCGGCCTTCGCCAAGCCCGGCGCTAACGCCCTCGGCGGGCACGTCGGCGGCGGAGAAGCAACCGCGTCGAACCTCCAGAAGATCATCAATGACCTCGACGCGTACCTCCTCTCTCCCGCGGGTCAAATCGCATTTCCGGAGATCGAGCAGCCGCGGTTCCACGAAATCATCGAGGACGTCCGGCCCGTCGTTAAAGACGAACGGGTTACCGACGAGTTCGGCGTCGCGCAGACCTGCATCAGCAACGCCGTCGCGGGAAACCGCTACGTCCAGTGCGATCTCTCCCGGCTCCCGAAGCTCGAGCACGATAACCAGCCGACGCTCTACCGGATGATGTTCCACGAACTCCTTTTCCAGGCGGGCCTCGAGAGACCGATCAGTAAAGACGTGCCTTCCGACTTCCGGATCTCGTCGCGGCTAAAGCTTCACCATACGCGGAAGCGCGAGTGGGCCCTCGGCAACGAGGGGACGCTTTCTTCGCGGGAGAACCGGTTCCCGCTCCGCTACCAGGGGACGCTCCACTTCGGTCCCGACTACCGGGCGAGCACGACCCAGGTCACCGTCGCGAAGTTCCTCGCGCCGGATACGCTCCTCGGGCTCCGGCTGGGCCATCGGCGGAGTAACCTCGAAGACCAGCTCAGCGGGGCGCTCCAGTACAAGCGGTTCGTCGACAATAGCTTCTACGTCGCCCCAGAGATCTACTACCTGAATTATTTCGAAGATATGACGTACGGGAGAGACTTCGAGGTGATTGGTCTGGGCATCGGCGTGCGGGTCGGAAACCAGTGGCAGTGGGAGAACTTCACGATGGGCGTCGACTGGATCGGCGTCGGCAAAAACCTCGCGCACTTCCGCCGCTCGGATCCGGGCACGGATGTATACACGGCGACGCTGTTTAATTTCTATCTGGGATTAAGTTTTTAAGCGACAGGGGAGGTGCGTCCCACCCTCGGCGTCGAACTTAGGTCATTAACCAGGTCTGGCTTGAGTATGAGAATAAAGTTAAGATTTTCGAGTATAGGAGCTTTTGCGAGAAGGGAAATTATGGTTGTTTCTGGAATCAATCATGTCACGTTAAGCGTGAATGACCTTGAGAAGTGTTTCGATTCCTATCGAGATACGCTTGGTCTAAAGCCGTTTGCGAAGAGAAGGAATAAGTCCGCATATTTCCTGGGGGGAACTGACTGGATGGCCCGTGTGCAAGCAAAGCGGTGCGCCTCTGCAAGCCCACTTTACTTTCATCTCGCTTTAACCGTTTCGAGCACACATTTCGAAGAAGTATCCAAGCGCATACTAAACTCCGGAGCCGTCATTTGGCAGGAGAACACGACCCAGGGTGAATCCCTTAATTTTCTCGACCTGAGCGGAAATAAACTGGAGATCCATACGGGGGACTGGAAATCTAGGATGAAATGT
>JBILTI010000145.1:0-5469 GCA_044371595.1 Bacteriovoracaceae bacterium | reverse complement strand
GAAGACCGATACCGGTTACTTTCACATCCTTGGCCAGGGTCCGTTGGTAAATCATGGCTAACCTTCTAAAAAGTCGAACAAGTCGTTAAATTATAAACGATTTTTATTAGTTTGTACGAAAGAAAATTGTGCTCTATGTACAGGACTTGACTCTGTCGATCAATGGCTATGAAACGTGGTTGATAGCATTTTCAGACAGCATCCGTCCTCGGGGTGTTCGCAGGATAAGTCCCTGCTTTAAGAGGTAGGGTTCGTAGACTTCCTCGATCGTTTGCTTGTCTTCCCCGAGGGTCGCCGAGAGGGCGTCAATTCCGACCGGACCGCCCTGGTAGTAGTTCTTCATCACTGTCAGGATCTTCCGGTCCATCGAGTCCAGCCCGAGGTCGTCGATGTCTAGGAGGCTCAGGGCCGCTTTCACTTCCGTCGTCTCTACCGCGGGCTTGTTGTTGACTAGGGCAAAATCCCGGACCCGGCGCAAGATCCGGTTCGCGATCCGCGGCGTCCCCCGGGACCGGCGCGCGATCTGCATCTTCGCCTCCTCCGAGAGACCGATCCCCATCTTCCGAGCGTTATTGAGGATGATCAGGGCCAGGAGCTCGGGCTCGTAGTAGTCGAAGTTCAGGTGCGCGGTGAAGCGGTCCCGAAGGGGGTTCGAGAGGAGCCCCGAACGGGTCGTCGCCCCGATTAGGGTGAACGACGACAGGTCGATCTGCATGGTCCGGGCCGAGGCGCCCTGGCCGATTAGGATGTCGAGACGGAAGTCTTCCATGGCGGAGTAGAGGATCTCCTCCACCGTGATGTGCAACCGGTGGATCTCGTCGATGAACAAGACGTCCCGGGCCTTGAGGTTCGTGAGTACCGCGGCCAGGTCCCCTTTCTTTTCGATCGCGGGCCCGGAGACGACGTGGAGCTCGCTCCCGAGGCCCTTAGCGATGAGCATGGCGAGGGAGGTTTTGCCCAGCCCCGGAGGGCCGGAGAGGAGAACGTGGTCCATGGCGGTCTTACGGACGAGCGCGGACCGGACCATAAGATCAATGTTATCGACGACCTTAGCCTGGCCGATGAACTCCGAGAAATTCTGCGGCCGGAGCTGGGCTTCCTGCTCTTTGTCCGTCCTCGTCGACTCTCCCGTCATCAGCCGTTCAACCATGGTTATCTAAGCTCTTTTAAAATGACTTTAACCAGGTCCTCGGGCTTCTTAACGAGCCCTTCCTGGAGGTGCCGCTGGATCATCGGAAGAACGTCCTGGTCGCGGAAGCCCAGGCCTTGGCACGCCGCGAGCGTCTCCTTGACGAGGTGGGCGTCGAGCCGGCATTCCGCCGCCTTGACCTTGGCGCCGGCCTTCACCGGGTTCTCCTTCACCGCGAGGCCGACCTCGAGTTTGTTCATCTTATCTTTCAGCGAAAGGATGATCTGCTCCGCGCTCTTCTTGCCGACGCCCGGCGCGGACTTGAGCACGTCGACGTTTTCGAAGGTGATCGCCGATACGATCTGCGGAACGCCGAGGTGGGAAATGAGGGCGAAGGCCGACTTCGGGCCGATCCCGTTAACGTCGAGGAGCATCTCGAAAAACTTCTTATCTTCGACCGTTTCGAAGCCGTACAGGTCCTGGCTCTGTTCGCGGATGATGTGCGAAACGAAGAGGGCGACGTTCTTGTTCGGAACCATCGGGGCACCCGTGTGGACCTCGTAGCCGACGCCGGCGTTGGTGAGGATCACGGACCTGAGGGAGTCGGAGTAGACGACGGTTCCGGAGATGTATCCGATCATACGGCGGGTTCCTTAACTTTATGAGCGAGCGCGGCCGCGAGGCCGCCCCCGCGGTTCTTGCTCTTCGGCGCCTTCGGCGCCAGCGGGACGACGGACCCGCGGTGGAGGAGGTGGCAGAGGGCGATGGCGACGGCGTCGGACTCGTCGTGCGTCCGGAAGCCGGTGATCCCCAGGGTCTGCGTGAGGACCTTCTGGACCCCCTCCTTGTCCGCGTGTCCGTGCCCGGCCACCGTCTGCTTGACAAGCATCGGCGCGTACTCGTAGATCTTCCCGTGGTACCTCTGGGCGAAGGCTGCGAGCATCGTTCCCCGCGACTGCGCGAGCTTGATGAGGGCCGTGGGGCTCTTCGCGAAGATCAATGACTCGAGGGCGACCTCGTCCGGTTGGTGCTTTTCGACGAGCGCCAGGGTCTGGTCGTAGATGTCTTTTACTCTGTGCAAGAAGACGTCGTCCCCGTCGAACTTGAGGATCCCCGACGCGAGGTACGAAATCTTCTTCCCCTCTTTCTGCATGAGGGCGAAGCCGGCGGTCACGGATCCGGGGTCGATGGCGAGTACAATCAAGGAAGCTTCCTAAAGAAAGAGTTACGGAAATTGTACACATGAACCGATGACGCCGTCTAGCTGGCAGATCGGCCTTTCAGATAATTGCCCACGTAGAAAACGAGCGAGCCGACGACGAGCTGGAGAAGTTCTAAGCGACCGTAATCACCGTTTCGGATGCCGGAGATGAAGCAAAGGCCCACCGCAGTGAGGCCAAACAATTGCATCCCGAGACCGACATAGAAAAGAGATTTCATTTGCGACTAGAGATACAGCTCTTGCGCTAAATATGAAAGGACTTTTTAAGACCACCGATCTATAGTTGTCCCATAAATATGACAGCAAAACTCCTCCCCGCCGCCCCCGTTGTTGAGCAGATTAAAAGAGACCTCGCAGAGCGCTGCGGGAACCTGAAGCGCCGGGGAGTAACGCCCTCGATGTGCGTCGTCCTCGTCGGCGACAACCCCGCGAGCCTGAGCTACATCCGGAACAAGAAACGGATGTGCGAGGAGATCGGGGCGAACTTCCACCTCGAACACATGCCGGCCGGGATCACCCGGGAGGCGTTCCTCGACCGCATCGCCGAGCTCAACCGCGACCCGGCGATCCACGGGATCATCATCCAGCTGCCGGTCTCCGAGCACCTGAAGAACCTCGACCTCCCTAACCTCGTTAGCGCCGAGAAGGACATCGACGGGTTCCACGGCATCAACACGCAGCAGATCTACGCGGGTAGCCGGGACCTGTCGCTGCTCCTCCCCTGCACCCCCAAGGGGATCATCCAACTCTTAAGCTTCTACGGCTACGAGCTCAAGGGGAGCACCGTGGCCATCGTTGGACGGAGTCTGATCGTCGGCAAGCCGCTCTCGATGCTCCTGACGAACTTCGACGCAACGGTGACCCTCGCCCACTCGCAGACGCGGAACATCCGGGAGGTCACCCAGCACGCCGACATCGTGATTGCCGCTATCGGTCGAGCGCGGTTCTTCGACCGGTCGTACTTCCGGCCCGAGCAGCGGACCATCGTCATCGACGTCGGGATGAATTGGCTGAACGGAAAGCTCACCGGGGACGTCGACCTCGAGGACGTGAAGGACGTGGTCGCGGCGATCACCCCGGTCCCGGGCGGCGTCGGACCGATGACCGAGGTCACTCTTATCGATAACTTGATTTCCGCGGTCGAACGGATCGCGAAAGGAACGCTATGACGACATTGAGAACGCACCTCTACGACGAGCACGCGAAGCTCGGCGCGAAGATCGTGCCCTTCGCGGGCTGGGACATGCCGGTCCAGTACACGTCGGTGAAGGACGAGGTCCTCGCGGTTCGCCAGGCCGTCGGCGTCTTCGACGTGAGCCACATGGGCGAGTTTTTCGTCGAGGGGGCCGACGCCGAAGCCTTCGTCGACCAGCTGGTGACCAACGACATCCTCGGTGCCCCGACCGGAAAGGCGATCTACTCGCCGCTCTGTCGCGAGGACGGAACCGTGATCGACGACCTCATCGTCTATAAGCTCGCCCCGGGCCGGATCATGATCTGCGTGAACGCGGCAAACATCGAGAAGGACTTCAGCTGGATCCGCTCGAAGCACCACGGGTTTCAGTGCGCCCTCCGGAACGCCTCTCAGGACTACTCGCTCCTGGCACTTCAGGGGCCCCGGGCTTTCGAGAGCCTCAAGCTGCTCCTCGCCGAGCTACCGAACATCGAATACTACTCCGTGTTCGAAACCTCCCTCGAGGGCAAGCCGGTGATCGTCGCCCGGACGGGCTACACCGGCGAAGACGGCTTCGAGATCTTCGGCGGCCACGACTCGATAAGGCACCTCTGGAAGCGGTTTATGGAGCTTAAGGTCACCCCCTGCGGGCTCGCGGCGCGGGACGTCCTCCGGCTCGAGGTCTGCTACCCGCTCTACGGCCACGAGCTGAACGACAAGGTGACCCCTTACGATGCGGCCCTCGCCTGGACGGTAAAGCCTTCGAAAACAAAATTTATTGGCAAGGCGGCGCTTGCCTCTAGGCCGGCCAAGTACAAGCTCGTTAAGCTCGTGCTCGAGAAGGGAATTCCCAGGGAAGGGTATCCGGTGCTGAACTCCCGGAACGAGGTCATCGGATCGGTCACGAGCGGAACGATGTCCGTCGTCCTGAACAAGGGCGTCGCGCTCGCGCGCATTGAAATTGATAAAGCTCCGTCGGATGAAGTATTTTTAGTCGACATCAGACAGAGGCCCTACCCAGCACAGCTGACAAAGAAACCGTTTGTAACCGGAGGACATAAGTAATGGCGACGAACATCCCAGGCAATCTCAAGTACACTAAAGAACACGAATGGGCCCTGGTGGAAGGTAACACCGTAACCGTCGGAATCACCGACTTCGCGCAGTCCGCGCTCGGCGACATCGTCTTCCTCGAAGTCCCCGACGTCGGGACGGACCTCAAGGCCGGGGCCACCTTCGGCGTCGTCGAATCAATCAAGTCCGTGAGCGATCTCTACGCTCCGGTCACCGGCGAAGTCGTGGCGAAGAACGGCGACCTCGAAGGATCTCCCGAAAAGATCAACGAAGACGCGTACGGATCGTGGCTCATCAAAGTCAAGATTAAAGACACCGCCGAATTGAACAATCTTCTCACGGCGGAGCAGTATCAGGAATTTTGCAACTCCTCTCACTAATTAAATTTGTGTCCGAACCCGCGCCGCGGTTCGGACACAAATTTTTTATTTACGCGCTCTCGAAATTACCGCCGCAGGCCCATTTCCAACCTAAAATTTTGATCCCCGCTCCGAAAACAATCTTTACGAAACCTCGGTGTTTATAGATACTGCAACACCTAGAGTACATTCAGTTCGTAAGGAATTTTTTTGATGGAATCTATTCAGCTTCTTAATACCGCCATTATTAAAAGCAAAGAAAAGAAAGTTAACCAATCATTCGAAGAACGACTGAATCAAGTTTGCAATTCACCCGTTATCGAAGTCCTGAATAAATGCATTTCGCAGTACGCGGAAACGCAGAAGATCTCCCGCGACCAGGCCGCACTCCAGGTCGTCGAGGCGATCCGCGAACTCGACGCCATCTGGTCCGACTACGTCGTCATGGAAGGGATCGACCGGCTGAAGAACCTCCTCCGGTCGACGCACTAGGCGCTACGACTTAACGACG
>JBILTI010000206.1:0-4583 GCA_044371595.1 Bacteriovoracaceae bacterium | reverse complement strand
CCCCATTCGATGGTCGCCGTCCCGTTGACCAGTAGATCCTTCGGAGGATTCGGAAACGGGCCCGCCTGGTTGAACGACTCCACCGCCGCGTCGTCGAGCTCCTTGACGCCGGAGGCACCGAGGATCTTAACGGCGACGATCTCCCCCTTGGTGTTCAACGTCACCTGAAGCGAGGTTACGTAGTCCTGGGACGCGAGCTGACGGCCCGCGCGGAAGATCGCCTGGGACTTTTCCTGAATGCTGTTGCCCCAGAACTGTTCGAGCTTCTGCCGGATCCGGTGAAAGAATCCGTAGTACTTGTACTCGACCGTGTTCAGGTGAGTGAAGTCGCCGAGCTTCATGTCTTCAACGTAGTCGTTCGTCGCCGAGAGACCGTCGAACTGCGGATCGCCGTTTGCGACCCCCTTGGTCGCTTCGCTCGCCGGGGCGCGCGCCGCGGGCCTCGGCACGGGATCTCCGGCGGCGAGGCCAATGTCCGCGAGCTTGAGGTCTTTAATTTTATCGCCCGCCCGCTGCGCGGGCCGGGACTTCTGCGCCACCTGCGTGGCCTCCGCGTTGCCCTTGGCCGCCTGCTTGAAGCGATCGATCGTCCGGGCGACCGTCTCCCGGTCGAAGCTCCGGTCCTTGTCGCTTAGAAACGCGTCCGGCATCTTTTCCCGCTTTTCGGAGTCCTCGGATTGGACGATCTGCCGCTTCTGACTGAGGGCCAGCTCCTTGAGCGCCTCCTGGACGAGCTTGACCTTGATCGGCGGGGGCGCGGTCCACTCGGCGGCGGTGAACTTGTCCCGGACCTGGACCAGGAGCATGCCGAGATGAAGTGAGAGGACGGCGCCCAGGAGAAGGTAGAAAGATTTCTGCTGCTGGGAGAGCGAATTCATAGGACCTCCGTAAAGGTCCTATCGGCGCTCGGGGCGGAAAAACTTACTGATTCTCCCAGTAACTGGCGTCGTCGAGGCTCGTGGGCTTTCCGTCTTTTGACTGAGCACTTTGGTCAAACACCGAGGACGTATCGCTGTTCGGATCGAAACCGCTTACGAAGGATTCGAGGAAACCGTCGCCGGACCCCGGCGGGAGCGGTTTCCCGGTCTCCTTATTTACCATCATGCTCACGATCCCCTCGGGGACCGGAAACTCGGGCGCCCCGTAGCGACCGATCGCCGAGACCATGTAATCCATCCACATCGGGAGCGCCGTTTTGCCGCCGGTTTCCCCGTAACCCAGGGGCCGGTTATCGTCGAAGCCGACCCAGGTTCCGACCACGAGATTGGAAGAAAACCCGACGAAGAGGGCATCGACGTAGTTGTTCGTCGTCCCGGTTTTTCCGCCGATGTTGGTGGTCAGGCGCCCCGCCGCCGCAGCGGTTCCGTAGAGGGTAACCCCGCGGAGGATATTCGTCATTAGGTAGGCGAGGCGGGGATCGTAGACCTGCTGGTTATTGAGGTTCGCGAGGAACGGATTCGCTCCCGGGGCGACCTCTTCCGGGGCCGGGGCCGGGACCGACGCGGCCTTCTCGGCGGGCCAGGCGGGATCGGCCGCGGGGATCGGGTAAACCTTCCCCGTGCGGTCTTTAATGGAGGTGATGTGCTGGAGCCGCACGGCCTTACCCCCGTTCGGAAAGACCGCGTAGCCCTTCGTCAGCTCCGCCAGGCTGATGCCGAACGAACCGAGCGACATCGACATGTCCTTCGGAATCTGGGCCTGGATGTGCCAGCGGTCGACGAAGTCGTGGATCTTCGCGACGCCGAGGTCCTGAACGAGGCGGACGGTCGGGATGTTCCGGGAGATTTCGAGAGCGTTCCGGAGGGTCATGGGCCCCTTAAATTCGCCGTCGTAGTTCCGGGGCTTCCAGCTCAGGGAGTCGTCGACGCCCCCGAGCGCCTGGGGGGAATCCATCAGGATGCTCGACGGGGTATAGCCGTTCTCGAGGCTCGCGGCGTAGATGAAGGGCTTGAAGGCGGAGCCGGGCTGGCGGAGCGACTGGATCGCCCGGTTGAACTGCGACTTCTGGAAATCGACGCCGCCGACCATGGTGACGATCTCGCCGGTGTGCGCGTTGAGGGCCATGAGCGCGCCCTCCACTTCCGGCTCCTGGTCGAGGGCGCCCTTGAAGAACTTCTGCTTCGCCAGGAGCGACCGGAGGCCCGCGTCCTTGTATTTCTTAAAGAAATCAGTGTGGATCAGCTGATCCGAGGACGCCGCCTTTTCCGTGATCTGCACGAGCACAACGTCACCGCGCTTGAGGATCTTCGACGGCGTCTTGACGGGGTTGAAGTAGACCGGGTCCTCGCTAAACTTCCGCTCGTGGGCCCAGTCGAAGCCGCTCTCCGGGATGATCACGCGGGTCCCGGCGATCTCGACGAGGACAATCCGCTTGAGGTCGTCGACGCTCAGGACCACCCCCGGGTAGGACTTCCCTTCCTGCAGGAACCGGAGGAAGGGATCGTTGCCCGTGTTACCGATGTCGACGAGGGGCTTTAGCCGTTCGTTGAGCTTTTCCTTTTCTTCCTGGTAGTACGCTAGGTTCTTCTCGAGGGCGTCGTCGTCCTCGTGGAACTCGAAGATGTTCCGGCCGTCGGTCGCGAAGGTGAAGAAGCTCGACTGCTCCTTAAGGACCTTCTTCCGCTGGTCGACGATGAAGGCCTTGATCTCCTCGTCGGTCGCGAGGTTTCGGGCCGCGCCCTTGTACCCCTGACGCTTGTCGAGTTCCTTGACCCTATCCTTCACCGCCTTCTCGGCCTTCGCCTGGAGCGCCCAATCGAGGGTCGTGACGACCTTGAACCCGCTGGTGAGAAACTCTTCGGTGCCCACGGCCTTCATAACCTCCTGGCGGATCCAGTCGGTGAAGTGACCGCCCTTAACGTCGTTCGGCTTCCGGATCCGCATCTTAATGTCTTCTTTGAGGCCGGCCTGATACTCGGCCTCGGTGATCTTCCCCGTCTCAAACATGCGCTTAAGGACGTAGTTCTGCCGCATCTTCGCGAACTGCGGATTGACGTACGGGGAATAGCGGCCGGGGGCGACGAGGAGCCCGGCGACGAGGGCCGCCTCGGCCGGCGTCGCTTCCTCGAGTTCCTTGTCGAAGTAACCGTTGAACGCCGCCTTAACGCCGTAGTACCCGCCGCCGAGGTAGACCTGGTTCAGGTAGAGGAAGAGGATCTCGTCCTTCGAGAACTTCTGCTCGATCTTCCGCGCGAGGAGGAGGTCTTTGATCTTCCTGGACAGGGTCCGCTCTTTCGTGAGGAGGAAGGACTTCGCGACCTGCTGGGTGATCGTGGACCCGCCCTGCACCAGGCGGCCCTCCTTCATGTTAACCAGAAACGCGCGCATGATTCCGTAGTAGTCGATGCCCTCGTGGTTGTAGAAGTTGTCGTCCTCGGCCGCGAGGAACGCCCCGACCACGCGCTTGGGGATCTTGTTGAACGGGACGACGTCCCGGGTCTCCTGGCCGATGTCGAGGAGGACCTCGCCGTCCCTCGAGAGGATCCGGGAGTTCATCGGCGGATTGTAGTCCTTCAGGGAATTGATTTGCGGCAGGTCCGAGGAGATGTAGAAGAAGATCCCGACGACCGCGGCGACGCCGAAAAGGAAAAGGACCGCCAGCACGGCGAGCGTTTTAACGAGACGTTTCAAGAACCGATCCTTGGATGATGTACGAATCTATTTTATGGCAAATTGGGGAGATTGAAAGAACTACTCTTTGTAATCGATCTCTTTGAGGCTATCGCTCAGGATTTTGATCTTCTTCTCGGCGGTCACGAGGGTCGCCCGGCACTGCTTGTAGAGCGCGATCCCCGCTTCGAACTTCTTCAGACCTTGGTCCAGGTCGACATCACCCGACTCGAGCTCTCGGACGATCGCCTCGAGCTCCCGGAGCGCGGTTTCGAAGTCGGTGGTGCGTTCTGCGTTTGCCATGGGCCTGTTCCTGTTGTCGCTTTGACACTAGCTGGGGACCAGCTTCGCACAGGCGGCGGCGGTTCGACAAGGTTTCCGAGGAGTTAAGTTGACCGGATGATTTTGCCCATGCTCGTTTTCTGGCACCCGGGTTGCTAAACTTGCCTATGGGGACACACCCCACACACATCAGGACGATCGCGTGAAAAACATTTGGGTACCGTTATCAGGCCAGGTGGCGCAGCAGCGGAAGGTAGAGACCATCGCCAACAACGTGGCCAACGCGAACTCGGTGGGGTTCAAAAAGGACCAGCTGGTTTTCAAGGAGCACCTGACGGCCCTGACCCGGGGCCTCGAGGACATCGACGTCCCGAGGAAGGAGTTCGCGCCGGCCGACTTCTACCACACCCAGGGCGCGGAGAACGCGATGGTCGCCGTCGACGGCAGCTTCACGGTCTTCGAGCAAGGGACGATGATCCCCACCAGCAACCCGCTGGACCTCGCGCTCAAGGGCGAGGGCTTCTTCGAGGTCCTGACGC
Source organism: Bacteriovoracaceae bacterium (assembly GCA_044371595.1). GTDB lineage: Bacteria > Bdellovibrionota > Bacteriovoracia > Bacteriovoracales > Bacteriovoracaceae > Peredibacter. The sequence goes on along the minus strand of JBILTI010000206.1, from coordinate 153 downwards.
CGACCGGCGTCCGCTTCACCCGCAAGGGAAACTTCTCCCTGAGCCGCGACGGGGAGCTCGTCACCGACCAGGGCCACCGGCTGCTTTCGGCGCTCGCCGTTCCCGAGGAGGCCCTCCAGGATCCGGTATCGGCCGCTGCCGTTCCCAATCCCG
>JBILTI010000408.1:0-2849 GCA_044371595.1 Bacteriovoracaceae bacterium | reverse complement strand
GAGGGCGCGACGGTCCACCTCACGACGAACGGCACGTACCTTGCCCGCTACGGCTTCGAGACGTTCCTCCAGTCCCCGGCGCTCCGGCAGATCAACTTTTCGATCCACAGCTACAAGGATAACTTCCCGGGCCAGGACATCAGGTCCTACCTCTACGACATCCTCACGTTCTCGCGGCTCGCGCTGACCGAGAAACCCGAGCTCTACATCAACTTCCGGCTCTGGAACCTCGAGGGGGTCCGCGGCGCGCGGGACGAGAACCAGGAGATCATCGATCACATCTGCGAGTTCTTCCAGGTCCCACTGAACGAATACGTCGACGTCGGGTTCCGGAAGAGCAAGAACATCGCGGGCCGGATCTACTTCCACTTCGACTCGCGCTTCCGCTGGCCCACGGCGAGCGACCCGCTCCAGGGCGAGCGCGGCTTCTGCCACGCCCTATCCCAGCAGATCGGGATCCACGCCGACGGGACCGTAGTCCCGTGCTGCCTCGACAAGGAAGCGGCGCTGCCGCTCGGGAACGTCCTACGGGACGGGTTCGCCGTCGTGCTCGATAACGAACGGCTCCGGCGCATGCGCGAAGGCCTTAAGCAGCACCGGCTTACGGAAGACCTCTGCCAGCGGTGCACCTTCATCAAGCGCTTCGAGAAAAAGACGCCGCCCCCGCAGTAGCCGCGTTCCGCTTAAACTTTTCGCTTGAACTACGGAAAAATTACGCCTATACTTATTTTTAAGTACGGAAAGCTTACGGAGATGGCCATGGCACTCACAAAAAAACAGAAAGACGTTTTGGACTTTATCACGGGGTACGTGCGCGAGCGCGGCTATTCCCCCACTCAGAAAGAGATTCAGGAGCATTTTAGTTTCAAATCCCTAGGCTCCGTTCAGGACTACATCAAGTACCTTACCGCCGGCGGTTACCTCAACAACGACTCCCACTCGGTCCGCGGCCTCATGCCTTCCACCGTTCAGCAGAACTCCGAAGAAATTCCGCTCCTCGGAAATATCGCCGCCGGGACTCCGATCGAGGCGATCGAGAACACGGACATGATCAGCGTTCCCGTTCACATGCTGGGAAAGGGTCAGCACTACGCCCTCAAGGTTAAGGGCGAATCGATGATCGAGGACGGTATCCTCAACGGCGACATTGCGATCATCAAGCACCAGACGCAAGCGGAGAACGGCCAGATCGTCGTCGCCGTGGTGGATAACGAAACCACGCTGAAGCGTTACTTCAAGAGATCGAAGCAGATCGAACTCCATCCGGCCAATAAGACGATGAAGCCGATCGTGATCAAAGACAAGGAATGCGAGATCCGCGGCCTTATGGTTGGCCTGCTCCGCACCTACTAAACATTCATTTTCAAAGACACACGGGCTTTCTATTCGTCAAGGAGGACGTCTATGCAGGCGCACGCAAACTTTTACCCTTCATCCCATAAGAACGATGCCGAACTTTTCGCCCGGCTACAAGGCGAACTCATTGCTCGCTATAACGTCGATGAGAAGCTGGCCTCCGAGATGGCCTGGGACTTGATCGAAGTCCTCTCGGCCGTGGACGGCGACATCGACATCTTCGAGAAGTACTTTCTGCAATAAAGAACTTCTAACCCGACTTTCACTTACCGGGGTCATCGACTACCTCGCGTCGAATGCCGCGAGCGCTGGGAGGGCCCCGGATCTATATTTATCGGAGGTGCAGCATGGTTACCGAACAAGATCTCTGGATCAGTCGCTCGATCTTAATTCTCATCGGCAGTTTCATCATCTTCAGCATCATCGCGGCGATCTAGCCGGTGATCCGCCGGGCGGATCTTGCCTCGTTAGATGAAGAGGTAGCTTTCGACCAGTTCCCGGGAGATCCCTTGATCAGCGTATTCCGGCAACAGGAAAAGCCCTTTCACGACGATGTGATTCTTAACCAGAAACCCGCAGGTCTGCCCCTTAAGGGTTACGACCAGGACATTGTCCGGAAGGAAGGAACGCCAATCGACGGAGCCGGTCAACTGATCTAAGAACGAACTGTCCGCATCTCCGGCCGGGCGGAACTGGAGGCCATGTTTTTTGATCGTAAAGCCAAACGGGCAGTGCACGCAGGCCGACTTGCAGCACGTGCCCCGTTTCCGGTGAAAACGGCTGGTGAAAACGGTGTGGCCTTCGGCCGACAGATAAGAAAGTTCATTGTTCATACGGTTCCGATTATAATTCTTCCATGGTTGTTTTGCTGCTTTTATTTTCCCTCGCCGAAGCCGCCGAAGAGCTTTTGTCGGAGCGTTACTGCTTCTCCGGCTCGGAGGTCGCCTGGGGCGCTCAGGTTCGCTTCGGGAAGATCAAGGTCCCGAGCGACCAGGACTCGCTCGACGACGCCTGCCTCGTCGTCCAGATGCGGCCGCACCGCCGGGAACTCATCCAGAAATACCTCCTCTCGCTTTACCCGGACCTGCGGGTCGCCTTTTCCACCGCGGACGTCCCCCGGGAACCGTGCAAGCTCCGGATCGAAAAGGTAGGCGCGAAATCTCTGAACCGCGTTCAGGGATCGGCCTCCGCGGACGCCGTCGCCGTGGGCGCTGACCGCCGGACGGAGGCGGGGACCGAGGTGATGGAGATAGAAACCCTCGACGACTTCGCGTTCTCCGTAAACCAGAGCGAGGTCAAGGGAACCTGTCGCTACCTCACGCCGAAGCGCTACGGCATCGTCCTCGAGGTCCGCAAAAACCCGAAACCCGCCGTCCCCGCGGGGCTCCTCCCGGGTCAGATCGTAGTGTTGAACGAACCGCCGCCGGACCAGGAGACCTCGGTGCTCAAGACCGTAGTGCAACTCTCTCCGGGAGAAAAGGTGAACGTCGGGG
>JBILTI010000465.1:0-2856 GCA_044371595.1 Bacteriovoracaceae bacterium | reverse complement strand
CAAGGTTTACCACGTGACCGCCGCCTGTACGCAGTGCCACCGTGCCTACGCGACCCGGGAAGAGGTCCAGGGCTGGGCAAAGGAACTGGGCGCCGAGGTCGACACGTCCTCCGCGGACTACTTCCAGCTTAAACCGCAGGACGGCGAGTATAACTACAAGGTTCTCCCGCCGGACTTCACGTACCACGCGCTCCGCTCCATCACTGACGTACCGAGCACCGTCCAGCGCCTCATGTACGGCGTGACCGGTTCCGGAATGCCGGGCTGGAAAGACGTCGTCGCCGACGACGAACTCTGGGCACTGGCCTACTACGTGAAGCACCTCCAGGAGACGGGTTCCAACCTCTCCGAGCGGAACAAGCTCATGGATAAGCTTAACGGTACGAAGTAATGACGACGGTAACGCAACCGGAATTCATCAGGAAAACGAACGTGGTCGAAGGCCTCGTTCGTTCCAAGCTCTTCTGGGCGCTCTTCGTCCTCTTCGGCTTCTCGTATCCGATCTGGAAGTCGCTGAACCGCACGCTTCCGCCGGAGCTTCCGGTGATCGCGCAGGTTCCCGACTTCGAGCTCATCTCCGAAAACGGGCAGCGCTTCGGCTCGAAGGATCTCAAGGGCCGGGTCTACCTCGCGAACTTCGTTTTTTCCCGGTGTCCGACGGTCTGTCCCAAGATGCTCGGGGATCTCGAGAAGGTCCAAAAGCGCATCCGCGGAACGGGAACGAAGGTGGCGATCGTTACCTTCACCGTCGATCCGGAGCACGACAACGAGCGGGTTCTTTATGACCTCGCCCGGAAGCACCACGCGAATCCCCACGTCTGGACGTTCCTTACGGGGGGCGACAAAGACGCGCTCTTTAAGCTCTACCGCGACGGTTTTAAGGTCGGCGTCGAGCAGAACCCGAAGAGTCTCCTCGATATCGCTCACACGGAAAAGATCGTCCTCGTGGACGGCGACAACCGGGTCCGCGGCTACTACTCATTCGATACAAACGACGTAAATAAACTTATGATTGACGTTGGGCTGTTGATCAACCGCCCTTCTACTAAGGAGTAATCCGTGGCCGATAATCACCACTCACCCGCGCATCACCACGTAGAGCACAAGAGCCATAAGAAAGAGTACATCTTAATCTTTATCATTCTTGGAGTTCTCACAGCGATCGAGATCTGGGTCGCCGAAATTCCGGGGATTTCGAAGTTCGGAAAAGGTTCCGCGTTGACCGGCCTCGCCATCGGAAAGGCCTTCATCGTGGCCTATTACTACATGCACCTTAAGGAAGAAACGAAGTGGATGAAGTTCATCGCCGCGGTACCGATCATGGCCGGCGTCTACGCCACCGTCCTATGTCTTGAAGCTATGTTCAAACCATTCTAGTTTTAGAGGGCCCCGGTCTGAACTGGGCCCTACTTTTTGGACATGAAATTAAAAGAGACTACCCCAGAAATGGGGTAGTCTTATTTTGTGGAGTAGTTCTCAAAAAAGGACAGGGAGCGGGCGCTCGCTAATCCCTACGTCCGTAGCGTCACCGAGTCGCAGGTGCTCTTCAGTCCGGAGTTTGAGCTCAAGGCCATCGAACTCCAAGGCGAGGGCCTACGTCCCTCCGACATCTTTCAAAAGCTGGGATCGGGCCGAAGCTCTTTCGCGACGAGTACTCGAAAAAAACAATCCACCGGTGGGAAATGATCTACCGCGAACACTGAGAGGACGGACTCGTGAACGAACGCCGGGAAAAGCATGCGAGGGGCCGCCCGAAGAAATCTTCGAAGCCTCCGGTCGGCGAAGCAGCGCTCCTCGCCGGGATCGCTTACCTCGAGGAGGAGATTGACTTCCTACTGGAATGCTCCGGTAAGTCCGGTTTCGGCAAACTCGCGAAGCCACAGAAGAGTAAATTGAGCTTAAGAAATTTCGCACTGGGACCGAAAAATTTGAAAAGTAGTCCTCCGATGCGCTACCTATTTCTCTTCCCGATAATTACACTCTCCGCCACGGCGCTCGCCATGGGCTCGCGGCCACCGACCCCGACAAACGTCGATCCACTTTGCGGACGCAAGATCAATGAGACGGTGATCGATGACGAAGAGAACTACGTTTTAGACTTCGCGGTCGCGGCCCAGATCGGCATGATCACGCCGGTCCCCGGAGCTAAGAGCTCTCCCTATGGCGGAACCATCGGAGGCGGCCCAGCGTACTTTGTCAGAGAGGACTTCAACAGCCCCGCGAAGGCGCACTTTGCCCCCAGGTACGCGACGACAAAGCGGATCCCGCTGCATCAGGTAGACTGCGTACCCTTACGGGAGGATTCGTTCTCGAAAGCGGAACTGCCGGGGAAGGTCCGTGTCTTGTACCCAATCTTCGGGCAACACTATACGGTCATTCAATGCGGACACTTACGGGAGCGCACGGCCGAGGAGATGAGAAGAGATTTTTGTGGCGTGAGCTCGGGATGTTTATACTCGTCTTCCAACCCTGGTGATAGAGAGGCCATCGAGGCGATCCGGAAAACTTATTGCTCAGGAGACGTGAGCGCAGCATTCGGCACTGCTCCTACCAGCGGCGGAGAGGTGAACGACAGCCACCGGAATCCGCTGCACGGAAAGACTACGCGCGATCGACCCGTCTATCCCTCGAGCCGGGTCGGTAGCTCCCGCGCAAGCCGGCAGTAGGTACCGGAGAAGGACGGGGACGCGGAGAAAACACTTAGAGCCTATCCCAAAACCCATAAAAACGGCCCTGCGTTTTGGCCCTTAATTCAGCTAGTGCGAAGATTTTCTGATGAAAAAATTATCGCGCCTAGAATGCCCCGAGCCTCTCTGGAAAATCCTAGAGGCCTTTATTCCCGTGAAAAAAGTTTCT
>JBILTI010000406.1:0-2858 GCA_044371595.1 Bacteriovoracaceae bacterium | reverse complement strand
CAGAAGTTCGAATCGATCATCCAGTTTACGCCGACCGTGAACTACGCGTTGACGGATAAGTTTGGCCTCCGGAGCGGAATCGGCATCGACTACCGGAAAACCGTGGAGAACGAATGGGACACGTGGCTCCGCTGGCAAACGCCGCTGTCCTACGGCGTGACCTACGCGCATTCGAAGCACCTGAACGTTTACACCTTCCTCCAGTCTTTCCCGTTCGACGGGCAAGGGTTCTTCGACGGCCGGACGACGAGCATCGGCATGTGGCTCAGCGGAACGATCTACTAGTTCCGCGAGAGCATTGGTTCCTCCGGTCCGGGTGGTCGCGGACTTCGCACCGCTCGGATCCCTCTCCCACCTTGCGTAAAGGAATTTCCTAGGGCCCGAGCTTTGGCCGGGCGCCGGCAACAACGGCGTCGACGACCGTCGCGTTCAGCCGGATGTAAAACGGTTGCTTCGGAAAGTGGAGCACCACGGGTACCTCGAGGCGGAGTTTCGGAGCCTCGATCCGGAGCCCGGGGTTCCCGCGGATCAGGTGGCGCAGCACGACCGCCTCTCCGAGGCCGAGCTCGACGCCGTCGATGATCCCGTAGATGTCATCGAGGAAATAACGGCGGAGCTTCTCCGTTGGCCTCCCCGCGAGCGTGAGGTACCGCCGCGTCGTCTCGTCGAACTCGTCGTGGTCGATCTACGGTATCCGGGCGTAAGAAAGGACCGCGTCCACAAAGGATCGCGCCGCCGGCGGATGGCAGCGGAAGAAGAGCTCCGGCTCGATCAGCTCGATCTCTCCGACCAGGGGTGCGAGCTTCCAGTCGACGAGGTCGACCCGGGCGAAGAGGACTTTCTCCGGCAGGGCCGCGAGGGCGCGAAGGCCCAGCTCGCGAAGCTCGTCGCTGGCCTCGAAGGCCCGGGCCGAACCGCCGAAGTCCACCTGGACGCGGAAGTCTCCCCGGGCGGGCTCCTTCAGAACCGCATGGGAAAAGCGGTAGCCCTCGTGGTCGGAAAAAAAATCAGCGAGAGCTCACCGTCCGCGCCGATGCTTTCGAGAAACGGCTGAACTAGGAGATCCCCCCGCTGGAAGATCGCCCGAACCTTCTCCTCGGGCCCTTCCGAGCGGTCGACGAGGTACGTGAGCTCCGCGGAGGCGGAGACGGCGGGCTTCAGGACGAGCCGGGACGAATCCGGAAAGAGTCCGGGGAGCGCGGGCAGGGTCGACTCGATGTCGCGGAAGATCTTCGTCGGGACGACCGGAACTCCCCGGTCCTCGAGCTCGAGGAGGTAGTGCTTGCTCGAGTTCCAGCGAATCACCGAGGCCGGGTTGTAGAGCGTGGTCCTCGCCGAAACCCAGGTGACTCAGTCGACGAACGCGGCGAGGTTCCGGTGGTAGTCCCAGGTCGTGCGGACGATGACCGGATCGACCGAGGTCCAGTCGACCGTGTGATCCGTCCAGACGCGGGTTTCGAAGTCGACGTTGGCCGCCGCGAGGGCGGCGCGAAGGTAGGCGTCGTCCGGGGAGCCGTCGGGCCGTTCCTTGCAAGTCGCGAGGATAAGTTTTTTGATCATGGCCTACCTCCTAAGTCCCGAGCTGTTGCCGGGCGCCGGTCACGACGGCGTCGATCACCGCACCGTGCAGCCGGGTGTAGAACGGTTGCTTTTGGAAGTGCAGCACGACCGGCACCTCGAGCCATAACTTCGGTGCTTCGATCCGAAGCCCCGGGTTCCGGCGGATCAGATGGCGCGGGATAACCGCCTTCCCGAGTCCCAGCTCCACGCCGTCGATGATTCCGTAGATGTCGTCGAGGAAATGCCGCGTGAGCTTCTCCGTTGTTTTCCCCGCGTGCTTCAGGTAGCGCCGCGTCGTATCGTCTAGCTCGTCGTGGTCGAGGTAGACATCCGGCGTCTTTCCCGTCTTCGGAGCGACCAGCACGTACTTCTCCGTCCCCAGCGTGATCGCCTCCACGCCCTCCCGCTCGAGGCGGTGATCGAGGATGACGTAATCCGCTTCCCCGTTCCGCAGGAGCGGGAGGAGGTCGCGGAGTTCGCGCGTCTGGGTCTGGAGCTGAACCTTCGGCTGCGCCGAAAGAAGGCCCGCGAGCGACGGCGTGATCAGCGATCGTACGACCGACGAGTATCCGGCCACGCGAACGACCCCGGCGAGTTCGGAGGCCGAGCCGCTCCGGACCTTCCCGAGAAACTCCTCCTCGAAGGAATCCTGGAGCTGGCAATACTTCAGGAGCTCGAGCGCCACCGCCGTTAGCTCGATCCCGGAGCGGTCCCGGATCAGGAGCGTCGTGGCGAGCTCGGCCTCGAGGTTCAGGATCCGCTGCGAAAGCGCGGACTGGGTGATGTGCAGGTGCGCCGCGGCCCTGGTAAAGCTGCGGAGCCGGGCGACGGCGTAGAAGGCCTCGAGCTGGGTGGAGGAGAGTTTCATGTAGATAAGTTTATTCGATGGATAAATTAAAACAATCGATTTTACTTTGCCGGGGACTTTTTATACTTCTCACCCCGGATAACAGAGAGGTGCACGATGAAGCGATTCCTTTTTACTACGGCGTTCGCGCTTTCCCCCGGGGCCTTCGGCGCGTGCTTCGAGGCGACGGCGCCCCAGGGCGATCTCCTGGCCGGGCTCCTCCGCGAGGCCCCCGAGTGCCCGCGGACGGTCGGTGAGCTAAAGGTCCTCCTCGGCCGCGACGGCCTCCGCGAGCTCCCGGCATTCGTCGCGAACCGCGGCCATCATAATCCCGGGCGGGGGAGCTTCAGCATCTTCGAATCCGTCGCGGGCCGTTCCGCTCGCCTCGGGACCGAGGTCCGGCCCGAACACCTCTACTTCGGCCACTTCACGGCGCTCGCGCCGGGACAGG
>JBILTI010000405.1:0-2860 GCA_044371595.1 Bacteriovoracaceae bacterium | reverse complement strand
ACGTAGGGCATCTTATCATGGAAATTGAGCGGATTGTTGGAGATGAGGTCGGGGCTGATTTCCTCGAAGCTGTTCTCGTCGGTCATGACGGCGACCCGCTCGTAGGCCGAGATCCGGTAGTGGTAGTCGCAGAGCGGACAGACGCTCAGGTTTTCTTCGAGCTTGTCGGCCTGGAGGATCTCCCCGCACTGGTTACATTTCTTCCAAAGCCCGACCGGCGTGTTGGAGACGATCTTCTTAATGTTTTTCAATTTTGGGTTTTTGACCTGATGGAACCAGCCCATATCTTCCCTACCGTTTAAGTGAATTAATGAAAGTCACATCTTAGACTTCACGGCGACGAGTTGAAAAGAGATATGCCAGCGAATCTTGGCAGAGGTCTTCGGATTTTCAAACAGTTCGCTTGGTTTTGCCGTTTTAAGCTATTGAAATGGCCTCTCATCGCAAGGTATTCAATAACTTTGACCCGGCGTTCCCAGGTTTATCCCTTACGCTATTAATAATGTCCCGGCTTTCTCCGATGAGAACCGTAAGGTAGGACCATGTTTAAACCAGCCACCCTGATCATCGTTTTTCTCATGACCATCGAGCACGTCGTCGCGGCCCCCGTCATGACGCACGCGCGGTTTAAGCAACTCTCCCCCGAGCAGCAAGACCAATACCTCGTCAAGGTCATGCAGCTCATGGTCGAGCTCGAGGGCCGCTACAAAAAGTACGCGGGGCGCGGCGGCGCCGGGGCCGACCGCTACCGCCGCTACGTCGAACTCAAGAACCTCCTCGAATCGATCTTCCTCTCCACCGCCTACGCCTCCGCGCCCCGGTCCGAGGCGCGGGACTGGAACGGCCTCGCGGCCGACTTCCAGAACCTCATGAGCGGAACCCGCCAGGGACGGCAAAACTGCATCTTCGCGGGCTGGGTCTCGCGGACGATCGTTTCCGGCGGCCAGACCCTCTGCCACCACCCGGATTTCATCAACGGGTCCGCTCCGAACCGGCACCGGAACGGCATGCCACCGGAGGCCCAGGCCTACCCGGCGCCGGCCCCGAACTCCGGCTGCGGCGCCAACAACCGGGGGAAGATCCAGTGCTCCCCGCTCATCTTCGGCTATCAGAGAGAGGCCGACCACTCGCTCTTCTGCGTCGACGCGAGCAACGGCGCCCACAACTCGTCGTACCTCTGCATGCAGAAGGCCCTCGGCGAGGGCGCGGACCAGGATCCGAAGGAAGATCGGCTGAAGGCCCTCCGCCGCCGCCTGAGCGAGAACCCGGCGGCCTTCGATGCGGTGTGGAAGTTCACCTACCAGACCTGCATGTGCGAGCAACTCGCGAACCGGAACGAAAACTTTAGCCAGGGCTACGCCGATTACATGCGGCCCCACCAGACCTGCTACGGCCTTATGGAGATGATGGCGGCGACGGCGCTCGACTGCCAGGAGCCGGAGCTCCCCTTCCCGACCGAGGCGACGAACGCGTTCACGGCGCTCCGGAACTTCATGCGGGGTCGGACCATCTCCGCCGGCGAAGGGGCGGGTCAGGCCTATGCGCAGTTCCTCCAGGAACACCGGCAGAGCAACGCCCAGGAGCACGCCGCGATCTGCGGGAACGAAACGCAGCCGCCGCGGGTACAGGAGTCGTTCGAATGTAGCGCCACGTGCCAGCGACCCGCGCAGGCCGGCGGCGCGATCACCTGCTCGTACTCGGTGAAGAGAGTCCGGGGCGAGAACCGCACCGACGTCCCCCTCGCGACGCCGCCGACGGAAGTGCCCCGCAGCACGGAGGAAACGTCGATCCGGATCTCCCCGGCCGAGGTTCCCGGCGGAGTCGACTGCCGGATCACCTTTAACGGCGAACCGCCGCCGCCCCGAGGGCGACCGACGATCCGCTTGAATCCGACCAAGCGCGCGGCCGACTACGACGTGCGGGTAATGATCATGAACTACACCGACGACTGGACCTTCCGCTGGGTGACCCGCGGGGGCACCGCCACAACCGGAGGAGACCAGGGCGCGCGGCCTAACATCGAACCGGTCGTGGCCGGCGATTCCGCGGATCCGACCCCCACCCCACCGGCAACCGGCGGCGGGGACCCAGGAAACGGCACCGGGACGCCGCCCCCGGACTCGAAAACGCTCTCCGGCGAGAACCCGGAGGAACAGTCCACGCACCGGCGCCGGCCCCAGGACTACGAAGTCTGCGCCGTCCTCGAAAAGAGCGGCGAGCAACCGATCGAAGCGTGTACGACGATCGAACGCGTCGCGGGTTCTCCGCAGACTCCGGCCCCGCGGCCGGCGTCCCCGCCGCTCAACTTCGCTCCTCCGGCGCAGCAACCACCGCAGATGCCCCAACGGCCCCCGGCGGACACCTCGGCCGTCGGGATCCGCTAGGAACCAGCTTCTAGTAGTGGAAGACTTCCCCGTCGCGCTCGAGGACCGAGATCCGGTCCTCGCCGAGGGCGTCGAGCTCGCGCAGGATCTGTTCCCGATAGTTGGGCTTCAGATGCGTCAGGATGACCGGAACCGTCGCCGGCATCTTCTCGAGCTCCCGCGACAGCGAGCCCGGCGTGTGATGGTCGGAGACCTCGGCGACGGCCGCGAGCGAGTTTGGGAAGCTCACCTCGGTGAAGATCGCCTTCAGGTTCGGCGTCCGCTTCGAGAGCTCCCAGATCCGCTCCGTCGGCCCCGTGTCGAGGGTGAAGACGACGGCCGACCCGCCGTGCTCGATGATGAACCCCATCGCGTCGTGGGCGTGCCGGACCTTCACGGGAGTGATGCGGTAGCCGCCGAGGTCGACGGCGACCTCCTCGACGATCGCGTTGATCGCGATCGTGGGCCGCGCGGCCGTCGGGAGCACGGTGAAGTCG
>JBILTI010000404.1:0-2861 GCA_044371595.1 Bacteriovoracaceae bacterium | reverse complement strand
GCAGTTACGGAACGAAAACTTCCGCCTCCGGGAGCAGAACCGGCGGCTCCAGGACCGGCTCGACGACCTCGAAAACCCGGGCCCGACGTCCGGCGAGTTCCTCTGCGCGGCCGGCTGCAAGGACCTCTACGGAACCATCGATGTAAAATACCTGATGACCGGCATTGGTTACAAGGAACTCGAGGCGGACATGCTGGCGAAGCAGGCCACGCAGGGCACCTACCAGTGTACCTACGGGGTTAAGACCTACAAGTGCGAGCCGCTTAGTAACCGGCCCGCGCAGAGCTTCTGCACGGCGGCCTGCAAGGACCTCTACGGCACTCCGGACCAGCGCTATCTGGTCGGCGTCCGCGGCCGAAACACCACCGAAGCCGAGGTGAACGCGCTGAAGGAAGCGCAGAAGAAGCACGGCTGTACCTACGGCCCGAAGATCATCGAGTGCCGCTAGACGAATTCTTTGAATCCCGCGGGGGCGGCGTCGCCGCCTCCGCTAAATGCTATCCAACCCGCTGACGAAGAAGGGCCGCAGTTCCCCGAGCTCTTCGAACGGGCCCGGCCCGAAAACTCCCCGTAGAAACTCCTCCGCCTCCAATACCAGCGTCTCGCCGTCGAAGTCGAAGAAGACCTCCTGCTTCATGACGTTGAGGTTCCGGATCCGGAACTTCCCCTCCGTGTAGGCGGCGACGAAGGCCGCGAACTCCGCCAGGTCCCCGGGGCATAACATGAACTGGAACTGCTGGTTCTCCGGCGCCTCGAGGGGAACCGCGCTCCAGAGCTTCCCGGCGCCGCTGAGCTCCCGGAGGTACGCGGCCCCGTCGCCGGCGGTGCCGTATTCGTAGATCACGTCGGTGAGGTCCTGCCCCTTGTTCTGGAAGTAGTAGTCCGCGGGCCGGCCATCCCGGCGGCGGACGAAGAGATCCGCGGAGGTGACGGCCGCGACGAGGTCCCAGTCGGCCGGGCCTCGATCGAAGGTGAGGTAGGTGCGCTGGAACGACGTCTCGAAGAGCGCGGCGAGCGCCGTCCGGTCGTCCGCGGACAGGTCCGTGAAGCGCGTCTTCGCGAACCCGGTCGGGGTGCCGGTTCCCGCGTACTCGAGCTGCGTGCCGCAGAGGTAGAAGCCGTAGCGGCGGTAGAGCTCCTCGCGGTTGCTCCAGAGGAGAAAGGCCGTCGCGTCGCTGCGCTTTTCGGCCAGCACGTCGAGGAGCAGCGACTGGAAGATTCCCTGTCCCCGGTGGCCCTCGGCGACGGCAATTCCGCCGAGGAGGCAGAACGTAAACGCGCGATCCCCGAGGGTGATCCGCCTCTCCTTCACGCCCACGTGCGCGAGCACGTCACCGGCGTCGTCGAGGTAGACGAAGCAGTTGTGATGGTTGCCCGGATCCACGAGGGGAGCGAAGTCGGTCCGGAAGGAAAACGGCTTCCGGTACTCGAAGGCAGCCTCGACGAGCGCCAGCGTCGGCTCAAAACATAAGGGGTTTTCGCTTAAGCGGAAAATCTTGCCCATCTTATAAACTCCACGATTTCAGTTATTTAACGTCATTTTTGAGGCGATGTCGAATTTTTCTACATTACGCTCAAGTCTTTTGCTGCGCTGTCGAAAAGTTTTACGTGACCGTCACCATGACGTCACCACTCCTCTCACGGATTGAGAACGAGTGAAACCCACATCAAGGAGGATATATGGGTTTAAGGATTAACACCAACGTCGCCTCGCTGAACGCGCAGAGGAACTTGGGACAAACACGTGGTGCTCAACAGAAAGTGTTAGAGCAGCTCTCTTCCGGCCAGCGCATCAACCGCGCCGGCGACGACGCCGCAGGCCTCGCCATCTCGGAGAACCTCAAGGCCCAGATCCGCGGTCTCGGCCAGGCCGAACGGAACGCACAGGACGGGGTCTCGCTCGTCCAGATCGCCGAAGGCGCGCTCTCGGAGGTCGGTAGCATTATGATCCGGCTCCGGGAACTGGCCGTCCAGGCGGCTTCCGACACCATCGGACCGACGGAGCGGAAGTTCCTGAACGTCGAATTCGAGCAGCTCCTGTCAGAGGTTGACCGGATCGCGAACTCCACCGAGTTCAACCGGGTTCCGCTCCTGAACGGCACCGGCTCCGTCTTCGACATCCAGATCGGTACGCGGAACGATCCGCTCGCCGACCGGCTGACCTTCGACGCCTCGTCTGCCGACGTGAACGTCGCGGCTTTGGGTCTCAACCTCGCGTCCGTGTCGGATAAGATCTCGGCGCAGAACTCGCTCGCGGCCATCGACCAGGCGATCCAGAACGTCTCCGGCATCCGCGCGGACTTCGGCGCGCTCCAGAACCGGCTCCAGTCGACGATCAACAACATCCAGATCTCGAACGAGAACCTGTCCGCAGCGAACTCCCGGATCCGCGACGCCGACATCGCCTCCGCGACGTCCGAGCTGACGAGAACGAACATTCTGATGCAAGCAGGTACTTCAGTATTGGCCCAGGCGAACCAGTCTACGACGAGCGCTATCAGCCTTATTAATGCCGCTTCTCAGGGGTAACGACCCTGAGGGGGCCTTGACCGGGTCTGAACTGACGTAAAACGAAATCCTGCAACTTGATAGTGGGTGTGTACTAGCAAGCTGAGCTTACAGGGTAGTTTTTTTAACGAATTAAACAACCGTGGACATGACGTCCACTACAGAACATGGAGGTTCGACGATGACAACAAAGGACTAAGCAATGGGAATACGTATTAATACGAACGTCTCGAGCATTGCGGCTCAGCGTTCTTTAGGGATCACGAAGAATAACTTGGACAACAACCTCCGGAAGTTGTCCAGCGGTGAACGGATAACTCGCGCGGCCGACGACGCGGCTGGATTGGCGATCA
>JBILTI010000401.1:0-2874 GCA_044371595.1 Bacteriovoracaceae bacterium | reverse complement strand
CGGTCCTCCGGGAGCTCGCAGAGCTCGCCCCGCGCGACGGCCGCCGCCGCATCAGCGAAGTCGTCCTCGCCCTCCCTCCGGCGACGCCGCCCGGAGAAACCTTTCGCTACTCGAATCTGAGCTACATCGTCGCGGCCCACGCGCTTGAGACCGCGAGCAGAAAACCCTGGGAGGAGCTCGTCCGGGAGGAACTCTTCGAACCTCTCGGGATGAGCTCCTGCGGCGTGGGGCCCACCAGTCGGGAGGACGAACGCACGCCGAGCGGCCCCTGGGGACACGCGCGCGCCAACGGAACCTGGGTGCCGCGGCACTTCGACAACCCGCTCGCGATGGCGCCGTCGTCGTCGGTCCACTGCTCCCTCGAAGACTGGGGGAAGTTCCTGAAGCTCCACCTCGACGGCTTCAACGAGGCCCCCCGGCTCCTCACCGCGGAGACGTTCCGGAAGCTCCACCAGACGCATCCGGCCGGCGACAGCAGCTACACCTACGGCGGGTGGAACCTCCTCTCCCGACGCTGGGCCTCCGGCCCGGTGCTCGCGCACACCGGCTCGAACACGCTGAACTACGCCAACGTCTGGATCGCCCCGCGCCGCAACGCCTTCGTGCTGGCCACGGCCAACGCCGGGGGCGACGCGGGCTTCCGCGCGACCGACGACCTCCTCCAGCGCCTTATCCGCCGGCACCTCCCCGAGTAACCGACTTCCTCGACATTCGCCTTACGAATCATGATCTCGGAGGAAAAGGTTGCTAGCATGGGGAAATGGAAACAAACCAGGAAAAGAAATTCTCCCTCAACTTCTACCACCTCTTCCTCGCGCTCATGGCGTTCCTGATAGTGCGGAGCTGCCTCCAGGGCGCCTCGCTGCAACGGATCGGCTACAGCAAGTTCAAGCAGCACCTCGAGAACGGCGACGTGAAGACCGTCACGATCCGCGGCGAGAACGTCACCGGGGAGTTCGTGAAGCCGGTGAACGGGAAGACGGCGTTCAACACGACGCTTGTGAACCCGGAGCTCGCGGCGGAGTTCGACAAGTACAAGATCTCCTACGATAGCCTCGGCTCGTCGTCGATGGGGAACTTCCTCCTCTTCCTCCTGCCGACGCTCCTCTTCATAGGCTTCTGGTACTACGTCCTGCGCCGGGGCCTCAAGGGCATGGGCGGCGGTGGCTCGTTCATGTCCGTCGGGAAGAGCAAGGCGAAGATCTACGTCGAGAAGGACACGAAGACAACGTTCAAAGACGTCGCCGGCGTCGACGAGGCCCTCGAGGAGCTCCGCGAGGTGATCGAGTTTCTGAAGAACGCGGACAAGATCAAGAACCTCGGCGGGAAGATGCCGAAGGGGATCCTCCTCGTCGGGTCGCCGGGAACCGGGAAGACGCTGATCGCGAAGGCGATCGCCGGCGAGGCCGGCGTGCCGTTCTTCTCGACGAGCGGCGCCGAGTTCGTCGAGATGTTCGTCGGCGTCGGCGCGGCCCGGGTCAGGGACCTCTTCGAGCAGGCGAAGAAGATCGCCCCCTGCATCATCTTCATCGACGAGCTCGACGCCATGGGGAAGACGCGCCACTCGACGATCATGGGCGGGAACGACGAGAAGGAGCAGACGCTCAACCAGCTCCTTGTGGAGATGGACGGCTTCGACACCCAGGGTGGCATCATCATCCTCGCTGCCACGAACCGGCCCGAGATGATCGACCCGGCCCTCCTGCGCGCGGGCCGCTTCGACCGGCAGGTGGTGGTCGACAAGCCCGACCGCAAAGGCCGGATCGACATCCTGAACATCCACATCACGAAGGTGAAGGCGGGCGGCGACGTGAACGTCGATTCGATCGCGGGACTCACCCCGGGCTTCACCGGCGCGGACCTCGCAAACCTCGTAAACGAGGCGGCGCTGATCGCCACCCGCGAGGACTCGCAGGAAGTGAAGATGGACCACTTCACGCGCGCCATGGAGCGAATCGTCGCCGGGATCGAGAAGAAAAGCAAGGTGCTGCTCCCGCGAGAGAAGGAGATCGTCTCCTACCACGAGATGGGCCACGCCCTCGTGGGCCACGCGTTCAGTAAAGACGACAAGGTCCACAAGGTCTCGATCATCCCGCACGGGATCGGCGCCATGGGCTACACGATCCAGCACCCGACCGAGGACCGATACCTCATGACCAAGGAGGACCTCGAGAACAAGATGACCGTCCTGCTAGCGGGCCGAGCCTCGGAGATGCTCGTTTTCGGGAAGCTGTCGACCGGAGCGAGCGACGACCTCGCGAAGGCGACGAACATCGCCCGCGAGATGGTCATGCGCTTCGGGATGACGAACGAGCTCGGCTACGTCACCTACGAGGAGTCCTCGGGCCCGTTCCTCGAAGTGAAGGAGTCGTTCGGCCGGCCCGGGTTCTCCGACGAGACGGCAAGGGAGATCGACGAGGCGGTGAAGAAGATGGTGATGGCGGCGTACCGCCGGGCCCTCGACTTCCTCACCGCGCGCCGGACGCTCCTCGACAGTGCCGCGCACACGCTGATGGAGCGGGAGACGTTGAACGAGGAGGAGCTGATACAGTTCTTCGCGCAGCTCGAGGCCACGACGCGGCCGGGACCGGCGTCGGAGGCGTCGCTGCACCACTAGGCCATCGAGGGCGCCACCGGGGTCCGTTATTCCAACAATCTGACCCGTTTTGTATTCTAGGGGGGTGATCGCTCTGAGAGTGGAATTATACTGGTGACGTTATCCAATTACCTGGAAGAGTACTTTGCCGGGGCAAGAAGCCGCATTCACACATAAAGGTGGTGTAAGAAATCTTGTGTAAATTCTGATTTGGCCTAAGCACGGCCCTCTCCATAGAATTGGTTTACGACAATCAATTTTCAAGGAGATAGACCATG
>JBILTI010000400.1:0-2880 GCA_044371595.1 Bacteriovoracaceae bacterium | reverse complement strand
TTAGTTCCATGATGCCGCCCTCTTTATATCGGCGGCGGTAGTTTGCAATGGTACCTTCATCAAGGAAAAGAGCTTCGGAGATCTTGGCGTAGGTCCAACTCTTATCGAGCAATAAAATTACTCGAAATCGATCGCCGTACTTTCGCTTGTCCTCTTTGCAAAGTTCAGACAGCAGTTCCTGACGTTGTTGAGGGGTTAAAAATCCTGGCATGAGGACATAGTATGTGATTCCAGGCGGGGCGTGAAGGCCCTACCTGAAAATTAAACTAAGATGGGTTTAGCGGCGCCGGCGGCGGCCGACGAACTCGAAGAGCTCCACTGTCAGGAAGAGCGTGAACGCCGAGTAGTAGGCCCAGACCAGGAAGACGAAGAGGGTTCCGGCGGCGCCGTAGATCGAGCTCGTGGCGACGGTGTGGAAGTAGACTCCGAGGAGGCCGTTCCCCAGGATAAAGAAGAACGACGAGAGCGTCGCCATTCCGAGCGCCCGGACTTTTCCGGGCCGCACCGACGGCGTTAAGAAGTGGATACCCCAGAACAGGAGGACGTTCACCGCGAGGTTCGCGAGGAAGGCCGTCGCCGCGAGGTCGCGCTGTGGGAAGAGGAGCCGGAGGACGCCCGGGACCGAGCTCGAGACGATCAGGAAGACGCCGGCGACGAGGACCACGAGCATGGCGAAGAGCTTCTCGAGGACCCGCTCACAGACGGAGACCGGGCCCCGGGCCTCGTGGTGGCCGTAGACGACGTCGAGGCCGTAGCGGAGCTGGAGGAAGACGAACGACGCCGTAAAGAGGAGAACCCCGACGCCGACGAGGCCCGAGGTCGAGCCGAGGTCGTACGAGGCCCCACCGGCGCCGGCGTTCAAGCTCTGGAAGATGATCGCGACCATGCGGCCGAGCTCGGGGGAGAAGTCGAAGGCCTGGGTCGTGATCCGCGCCTGCACGTCTCCGCCCAGGAGCGCGGCCACGGCAAGGATAATCACCAGGAACGGCGCGAGGGCCACGGCCGAGTAATACGCGACCGAAGAGGACAAGAGGAAGAGGTTGTCGTCGAAGACCTTGAAACCGAAGTCCCTAATCCGCGCCGTCCAGCCTTTTTTCTGAAGTTCCATGCGCCCCCATCGTCAGATACTGTTCCTTGTACATTACATATGACTTGTAGTGGTTGGAAACCCGGTCGAGCTCCTCGGGGGTGAGCGGCCGCTCGACGACCGCGGGCCTGCCCTTGATCATGCTCCCCGGCGGAAACTTTTTATTCGGCGTGACCAGTGTCCCCGCCGCGACGAGGCAGTTGTCGCCGATCTCGGCGCCGTCGAGGATGATCGCGCCCATCCCGATGAGGCAGCCGTTCCCGATCTTGCAGCCGTGGAGGATAACGCTGTGGCCAAGGGAGGTGTTCTCCCCGATCGTCAGGGAGTTGAGCTCGGTCACGTGGAGCATGCAGAGGTCCTGGATGTTCGTGTTGCGGCCGATCTTGATGAAGTTCACGTCGGCGCGGATGACCGTGTTGAACCAGACGTTCACGTGGTCGCCGAGCTCGGCGCGGCCGATGATCCGGGCGCCGTCGGCGGCGAAGACTCGGGCCCCGAGCGCGGGCCGGTGGTGGAAGTAGTTTGAGTATGTCATAGCTGTCCCTTTACCACGGCGAGGACGCTCGTGTCGTGGGGAAAAAAGTGGGGCCCCAGGATCTGGATGCGGCCCCCCTGCCGGATCACTTCCTCGGCGAGTTCGTTCAGAATATCCGAGGAGGTCTTGCCGAGCTTTTTATGGACCGTGAACTCGCCCGTCTCGAGGTCGACGCGGCCCCAGAGCTTCTTCTCCGAGGGGATCACGAGGTTCCCCACCCGCCCGGCGCAGACCGCCGGAACGATCTCCTCGAGGCGCGAGAGGAGCCGCCGCGACTTCATGAGCCGCCGGAGCCGCTCCCGCAGCTGCGCCGAGTAGTGGTCGGTCACGGCGTAGCGGAACTCGCGGCACTTCTCGAGGATCTCCATGCACGGCTTCTCGTAGAAGTCGTGCTCGAAGTGCGCGAAGACGCCGGAGACGTCCGCGAAGTAGCGGATGAAGATCTCCTTCATGTCGTCGAGGCCGGTGACGATCACCGGTAGCGATTCGTAGAGGATCTGGTCCTTCACCTTCTGGGCGATCGTCTTGAGCGCCAGGATCGTCTTGTACGGCACGAGGCCCAGGTGCTGGGGCAGGTAGAGCCGGTTCCCGGCGGCGACGAAGTTCTCCGGGAGCTGGTCGAACTCGTACTGCTGGATGACCTCCAGGTGCTGAAAGTCGCCGCGGTAGATCTTGATGTCGTAGAGCGAGACATTGATCAACAGGAACTCGGGGTTCGCGAAGAGCTCCTCGAGGAGAGGTCGCACGTGGAAAGTCTGGCCGACGAAGTGGTAGGCCTCGAGCGTGTCCTGCAGAATGACGTAGCCCTGGAGCTCGTCTGAGAGGAAGAAGCCGTGGGACCTGTCCGGGTGGCCGCGAAAGATCTTCGCGACCTTGCCCCGGTGTTTCTCGAAGAGCAGCCGGAGGCCATCGTGACCCTCCGCTGCGAGGGACCGCGCCACCTCGTCGCAGAACGCGGCGACCTCGACCTCCCGGCGCCCCGCGGGCGGGAGGAAGAAGCTCAGCGAGTCGGACTTCGGATGGAAGAGGAGCTGATTTAGGTTGACCGGTTTCACGTTTGACCCTCATGGCCATGAGATATTGGGGTAGACCCATTATAGCCTTGCCCCGTGTTTCATGATAGCGTTTTAACCTATGAAGAATGATCAGGTAGCAATCGGCATCGACATCGGCGGAACCAACACGAAGATCGGCTTCTTCGATCACGTCGGGAAGCTCCTGAGCTACCGCACCCACCCCACGCCGAAGGCGTCGGATC
>JBILTI010000399.1:0-2883 GCA_044371595.1 Bacteriovoracaceae bacterium | reverse complement strand
AGAGTTCGTACTGCGAGACCAGCTGCCACACGGGGCCCCCGTCGCGGTCGCGCGCGCGGCCTTCGATCAGCCGGCCCAGCTGGCCCAGCTCGGTGAAGCCGTAGGACCCCGCGGCCCCGAGGAGCTTGTGGCCGATCGCTTCGATCGTTCCGTAGTCTTCCCGGAGGAGCGCCGCGCGGAGCTCCCGCACCTCCGCCGTCCGCTTCGCGAGGTAGAGCGGAATGGCGTCGGCGAGGTCGTGGTCGACGGCGACGGTGATCTCGCCGGCGTACTCCCGGATCACGCGGATCAGTTCCTCGCGCACCACCGGCTTGGTCACGTGCGCGTGGCAGCCTGCCTCGAGGCTCCGGGCGACTTCTCCGGGCAGGGCGTAGGCGGTGAGGGCGACGATCGAGGTCGGCGGCGTCCGCTGCTCCTCCCAGTAGTTCCGGAGCTCGCGGGTGGCCGTGTAGCCGTCCATCACCGGCATCTGCATGTCCATCAGGATAAGGTCGAAGGTCGTTTCACGGACCCGCGCCAGGGCCTCTTCACCGGTGACCGCCTCCGTGACCTCCCAGGGAAACGCCTTGAGGAACAGGCGGATCACCAGCCGGTTCTCCGGGTTATCGTCCACCAGGAGGATCCGGAGCGGGCGGTCGGGGGCGGCGATTCCCGCGGGGGCCTCTGGCGCGCGTACTTCTTCGATCATCTGGAGCTTCCTGAGTTCGTTGAAGAGGTCGTCCGGGAGGACCGGCTTAACGAGGTAGCTCGCGATGGCCCACTCCCGGGTCATGACTAATCCTTCCATCCTCTTGTCCGAAGTGACAAGGAGAATCAGCCGCCGCCGGAGCTCCGGCGAGATCTCCGGAGAGAGGGCGATCTCGACGCCGCCGGTGCCGGGCATCTCGGCGTCCGCGAAGATCAGATCGAACTCCTCGGTCTGGATCCGTTCGAGCGCCTCACTGCCGTTGCGGGACACGCTCACGATCGCCCCCCGGCCCTCGAGGAGGCGGTTCAGGACGTCGAGGGCCGCCATGCTGTCGTCAACGAGGAGGAAGCGCTTTCCGGGGAGCTGCTCGGAGCGCGGCGCGGGCACGGCCCCCTCCTCGTGGAGGCAGACCGTGGCAGTGAACCGCGATCCCTTGCCCTGGGTGCTTTCGACGCTCACCTTGCCGCCCATGAGCTCGACGAGCTTTCGCGTGATGCTGAGGCCCAGGCCCGTTCCGCCGTGCTCCCGGGTGATCGACGAGTCCCCCTGGCCGAAGCGTTCGAAGAGCCGCGCCAGCTGGGCCTCGGGCACGCCGTCGCCAGTGTCGGAGACCTCGAGGAAGATCTCGCGCTTCCGGTTAAGACGGGGGCCGCCCCAGACGCGGAGGACGACCTCCCCCCGGTGGGTGAACTTGACGGCGTTTTCGAGGAGGTTCAGGAGGATCTGGTTGATCCGGGCGGGGTCGCCGATGAAGCGGTCGTCGAGGTCGTCGGCGACGTCGACGACGAACTCGAGGCCCTTCTGGTGCGCCCGGAGGGAGGTGATGTCGACCGCCCGCCGGACCACGTCCCGGAGGCCCAGGCCCACGAACGAGAGCTGGAACCCCTGGGCATCGATCTTCGAGAGGTCGAGGATGTCGTTGATGATCGCGAGGAGGCCCTCTCCGGAGCGGCGGAAGATCTCGACGTATTTCTTCTGCTCTTCGTTCAGGGCCGACGCCTGCAGGAGCTCGGCCATCCCGAGGATCGCGTTCATCGGGGTCCGGATCTCGTGGCCCATGTTCGCGACGAACTCCGCCTTCGCATTCATCCCCGCCTCGGCCTTCGCCCGGAGGAGCTCCCGTTCGTATTTAAGCTGCGGAGCCAGGTCGTAGGCGATGCCGACGAACCCCGAGAGATCGCCGTCGCCCCGCCGCTGGCCCGTTATCGTGAGGTGAACTGGGATCCGCTCGCCGGTCTTCCGGACACAGGTCCAGGAGCGGCCCTCGAAGAGGCCCCGGCGCGGGAGGTAGGTGAAGGCGCCGCCGCGGGGGATCGGTTCACCGAAGCGCTCGGAAAGTTCGCGCTCGACGGCGGCGACCTCCTCCGGGAGGTGGAAGAGATCTGGTGACCGGCCCATCACGTCCCGGGCCTCGTAGCCCAGGAGGCGCTCCGCCGCCGGGTTGAAGAGCCGGATCCGGCCTTCGAGGTCCGTGGCGATGATCGCAAACGCGGAGGCGTCGAGGATCGTCCGCTGGAGCTCTGAAGCCTCGCTCAGCGTCTCCTGCGAGCGGTAGCGCTCGCGGATCTCGCGGAGGATGAAGAACGTCGAGCCAGCCGCAAAGAGGAAGGCCAGGACGTTTCCGAGGAGGATCAGGTGCTGCGTCTCCCGCTCCGAGGCCTTCTGCCGGTCGAGGCGGGCCCCGAGGATCTTCTCCTCCGTGGTTTTCATTCGATGGATGAGTTCGCCCAGGAGGGTGGCGCGCGTTTCGCCGTGGCCCTGGCGTACGTTTTCGACTGCGCTTTCTCGGCCGCCGGCGCGGACGAGGTCAACGTTTCCCTGGTAGATCGCCAGCACTTCCGTCAGGATCTGCTCGAGTTCCCGGAGGTTCGCGGCCTGGCCGGGGTTCGAGCGGAGCGGCGCCGGGAGCGCGTCGAGCGCCGCGAGGAGACCGGGCAGCGCCTCCTGGAACGACGTCCGATACGGCTCCTGCGCCGTCAGGATATAGCCGAGCTGGAGGCGGCCCAGTTCGGTCACGCGCTTTTCGAGGGCACGGAGGTCGGAGATCACGGAGAGGGTCTCGGTGATCCAGCGCGCGGTGCCGGTGGTGCGTTTGAAGCTCCGGTACTCGAGGAGGATCCCGAGCAGGAGGATCAGGAGGGCTGCGGCTGTGCCGAGGTAGATGCGTCGCAGGTGCGTTGGATGCTTCGGAGTCA
>JBILTI010000398.1:0-2886 GCA_044371595.1 Bacteriovoracaceae bacterium | reverse complement strand
ACCAGATCGAAGGCGACCCGCAGATCCACCTCCACGAGGCGCAGGAAGTCGGCAAGAAGAAGACCGCAGGCCCGGGAATGATGCTCGTGCAGATCCTCCTCCTCGACGTCGTCTTTTCCCTTGACTCGGTTATCACGGCCGTCGGGATGGCGAGCCACGTACCGATCATGATCGTCGCGATGGTCCTCTCGATGATCATCATGCTGGTCTCGGCGCGGGGGATCTCCGCGTTCGTCGACCGGCACCCGACCATCAAGATCCTCGCGCTTTCGTTCCTCCTGCTCATCGGCGTCATGCTCGTGGCGGAGAGCTTCGGAGCGCACGTCTCAAAGGGATACATCTACTTCGCGATGACGTTCTCGCTCGCCGTCGAGCTCCTGAACATGCGCTACCGGAAGAAGCAGGTTCTCGCGGCGCCGGCGAAGTGACGGCGGGGCCTACTGGTATTCTTTCGGGAAGAGGTCGGCGTTGAGGTGCCGGAGGACCTGCAGGACCTTCGCGAGGTGGAGGTTTTCGTCGCCGCTCTCGAGGCGCTTCAGGAAGGCGAGGCCTACACCGGAGCTCTTCGCGAGCTGCTCCTGGGTGAAGCCGCGCTCCTTCCGCTTCTTCCGGATGAAGTAGGCAACGGCCCCGAGCTCCCGTTCGATTTCAGCGTTCGACCTGCGGACAACTTCCATGTCGCCTCCTTTTCTACCTACTCATTTTAATGCGAATCGAAGTTTTCGCAAGCCCGCCGGTGGTCGGACCACGTCGGACCACCCCTAATCCGCGAACTCCGAGTACTCAGCGGTCTCCGTCGCCTCGAGGGGCCGGTCCTCCGGCTCGAGCATCGCCGCGTGGTCGACCACCTGTTCCTTTGGGATCTTCCGCTTCTTGTAAAAATCCGGGACCGCGGCTTCGGCCTTGACGACGGCGACGCTCGAAACTTTCCGCTCCTCGAAAGACTGGGCGAAGGCGGCGAGAGCAGCGCCCCGCTTTGAGCGAAGGATCGCGAGCGCCCTCTTGCCCCGACCGTCCCGGTCCCGGAAGTCGGCGCCGTGTTCTTTCCAATGCGCGAGCAGCGGGAGGCACTCGTGCTCAGCTGCGAGCGTGAGCGGCGTGGCGCCGTCCTTCGCTCGGCTGTTCCAGCTGAGCTTACCGCGGACCGTGAGCTCGCCGACGATCGCGTGCGAGCACCAGGCACTGGCCATGTGGAGCAGGGTCCATCCGTTCGTTCCGTACGGAAGCGCGAAGTCCGGCCCCGCGGCCGCGAGCACTTTGAGGTGATCGGGATTATTCTTCCGAACGGCGAGGGTCATGATGTCGTACGGCGCCGCGGGGTCCTGCTTCACGAAGGAAATCTTCCGCGCGACGAGATTCCGCGCGAACTCCGTCCGCTCGAAGTACGAGAGCCCTTCGGCGACGGTGTAGGTCTTGCCGTCGATCGCGGGCAGTACGCCGTGGACGTCGCCGCCGGCGGCGACGAACCGGTCGAAGGCCGCGAGGTCATTTTTGATCAGGGCCAGGAGCGCGTCGTCGGCGAGGGGCCGGGCGCCGAAGGTGCCTGGCCCCTTCAGGTGCCAGACGGCCGAGACGGCCAGGACGCCGAGGAGCGATGCGACTGAGACGACGACGTGCATTTTAATCACAAAATCCTCCCGTGGAAGATGCAACAGATTCACATGACTTTACGCCGCCGCGAGGATCGCGGCGCAACCGAAATCTTTGAAGCTCAGAAGTTTCCACGTTTTGCGGAATCGCGTGGTCCATTTTTTCGCCACCCAGCGCCATGAAGATTTGGCAGTTAGTGATAATGGACTACAATATATCGGTGAAACTCCTCGCCACCTTTACCCTGATCGCCCTTCCCGCCCTGGTCCGCGCGTCACCCGCGGAGGAGCGGCCCGACGACCGGATCCAGATCCTCGAGAAAGTACAGGAACTCTTCGGCGCGCGCGCGAACTTCGCGGCCAACCGACTCGATTCGTTCTTCGCCACCGAGCGCGCCGACGACGAATTCGGTCGGAGTCGCATCCGGATCCGGTCCCAGTTCCTCCTCCGGGAGCGGGCCGTCTCCGAGCTCAACAACCAGTACCGGATCAACCTCAAGCTTCCGCACCTCGAGCAGCGATTCCGCTATGAATACTACCGGGACCGGAACAAGGAGAAGGCCGCGGAGGAGAAGAACGAGAGGCCGGTCCTGAGCGCCGAGGAGAAGGAGCGCCTGAAGCGAAACCGTCTGCGGGAGAACTGGATTTTCAACTCGGACGTCGGCGTCAGCGCGGCGATCCCGCCGCGGCTGATCACCCGTGCCCGGGTCCGGCGGAACTTCGAGACCGGGACACTCATTCACCGCTTCGCCGAGCAGCTCACGTACGTCACCGACGAAAGCGGCCTCGTCGAGGAGACCTCCATCGACTCGGATCACTCGATCAACGAAGACCTGATTTTCCGCTTCGTCAACTACAAGCGCTGGCGGGTCCTCGAGAAGGAGCTCTTCACGAACCACGGCCCCACGCTCCTTCACCGCGTGACCGAGGACGACGCCTTTAACTACGGGGCCACGCTCCAAAACGTCTACCAAGAGGGAACGTGGTTTCTGAGCAACTACCGGCTCGCCGTGAACTACCGGCGAAACCTCTATCACCAGTGGATCTACCTCGACGTCATCCCTGGCCTCGACTTCCCGAAGGTCTGGTCGTTCCGGCGGACGCCGTTCATCACGTTCCAGCTCGAGGTCCTGTTCGGGGGATCGTAGGCGCCAAAAAAAAGGGCCCCTTTTCGGGCTTACTATTGTACACAAGTGACACAGTAAGCCTAGGCCACTCAAAAAAAACTAATTAACCTCTTAAGGTCAACCACCTTAAGAGGTTTTTTTATGTCTCAAAATGATGTTTCTTCCTGGAT
>JBILTI010000397.1:0-2889 GCA_044371595.1 Bacteriovoracaceae bacterium | reverse complement strand
AGGTTGAAGAAATCCAGGATGATGACGGGGTATATGAGGGTGGAGATGAGGATGATCGAACAGACGATCAGGCTGAATTTCAACTGGAAGGACGGATTTACCAGGAAAGCCGAGCGTTTATAAAAAGCCAATGTTTTAATCCTATTCAGAGTTTACCTAGAATCATAAAATGAGATCGGTGTTTCTACTAGACAGAAATAACAGACATAACCAAGCATTAAACTCGGGTAGGGTACGATGATCGAACTGATTAGAGAGCGCTTAAATACAATTATAAATCCGGCGACCGGGACGAGCTTCGCCGCCGAGAACCGCTGGCAGCACGTGGCGATGGACGGCGACAAGCTCGTCGCGCAGTACAACCGCGACGGGATCTCCCCGGCCGAGAAACGGGTGATCGAAGCGGAGATCCAGAAGGTCCTCGGCGACCTGGTCGGCGTGGAAAACATCCTCGTGAAGACGACGTCGTCGCAGTCGCAGGACGTCTTCCGGGCGCTTGACGAGAAGAACGAGGCGCCGTCGCCGGCGCCGACCTCGACGACGCAGCCGGCCCAGCTCAAGGCGGGCCACGGAACAGTCGGAAACAAGAAGCCGGTTCCCGGCGTGGGGAAGATCCTCGCGATCGGGTCGGGCAAGGGCGGCGTCGGCAAGTCGACGTTCACGGCGAATCTCGCGCTGACGCTCGCGCGGAAGGGTTACCGGGTCGGCGTGATCGACGCCGACATCTACGGGCCTTCGCAGCCGATGATCTTCGGAAAGCGCGACGAGAAGCCCCGGTCTAACTCCGAGCGGAAGATCATCCCCGTCGAAGCCTTCGGCATCAAGTTCATGAGCTTCGGCTTCTTTATTAACGAGCAGGACCCAGTCATCTGGCGCGGCCCGATGCTGGGCGGTGTCCTCGGGCAGTTCCTCTTCGACGTCGACTGGAGCATGACGGACTTCCTCCTGATCGATCTTCCGCCGGGTACGGGCGACATCCAGCTGTCGATGATCCAGAACGCGCACGTGGACGGCGCCATCATCATCTCGACGCCGCAGGACATCGCGCTCCTCGACGCGAAGAAGGGCGTCGAGATGTTCAAGAAGCTCAATCTTCCGGTGATCGGTATGGTCGAGAACATGACCTCCTTCATCTGCAGCAGCTGCGGCGCCGAGCACCACATCTTCGGTCACGGTGGAGTGGAGAAGGCCGTCGAACAGCTTGGTGTTCCGATGCTGGGGCAGATTCCCCTCGAGATCGAGCTTCGCACCGGCTCCGACGCCGGTCAACCCTATATGGCGCAGGAGCAGTTCCGCGAACGCCCGGTCTGGAACGCGTTCCAGAGCGTCGGCGACAAGGTCGAAGCCTTCTTTGGCCCGGCCCCGTCGCCAGAGGCCAAGCCCGGCTTTTTTTCAAAGATCCTGGGCCTCGGCAAGTAGGGCACCGTGGAGTCGCGGGTTCTTGATATCATCGAAGAGCAGATGGCGGTGGAGTTCACCGGAAAGGTGAACATACTCGCGACCTACAATCACCAGTTCCTCGGGCACATCTTGTTTATCGACGGCCAGGTCATCCAGGTGACATTCGGCCGCCTCCGAGGCCTCCGCGCCTTCTTCAAGCTCGTGATCCAGGAGTCCGCCCTTCCGTCGTTCGACTACGTCGTCGAACCAGAGCTGGTGGAGGAGAAGGAGCGGCAGATCCACTACCCCTATTCGGTGCTTAAGAAGCGCCTCGGGGAGATTCTGATGCTTCATCGGGAGTCGCTGAAGCTCAGGCCCCCGGATTCGATCAAGATCATCCTCGACGCGGACTTCCTAGAGGACACCCTCGCGATCACGCCGCAGGAGTTCGACGTCCTCCGGGTCCTCACCGACTGGAACAATCCGGCCGATCTGTACCAGAATTCGGAGCTCCTTGAGCACGAGATCACGCAGGCGCTGGTAACTCTTCGGAAGAAGGGAGCGTTAAAAATCTTGGCCCCGCGAAAAGAATGAAAGATGACCGGTGAAAGAAAACCGGTTATAGTGTTGGATAAATTTCCAGTGAGGTTATATGAAATCACAAAAGCACAACCAGGGTGATTTGAAAGAAATCACGGTAAAAATTGAGAACAAGGTTGCGGATGACCTCGAGCTCATGTCGAAGAACACGGGGATGCCCGTCGCCGACATCGTCGTCATCGCACTTAAGCGTTTTCGCTCGTCTCACCTCGACTATCTGAAGCAAGTTCCCGTTACCGAATAGCACGCGGCGAGGCTCCTCCGGGAGCCTCTCTTTTTTATGCCGACGTTCGTTTCCACCGTAAGAGATCTCTCGCACAAAGGCCTCGGGGTCGTTGACCATCCCGACGGTCGGACGTTCTTTGTCCGCGGCACCTGGCCCGGCGACGAAGGGGAGTTCAAGATCGCCCCGGAGGCGCGGAAGTACGACGAGGCGAGACTCGTGCGGCTTTCGAGGCCCTCGACCGAGCGGGTCTCGGTCGCCTGCCCGTACCGGGGCACAGCACCCGGTACCTGCGGCGGTTGTCCCTGGATGATCGCGGACTACGCCGCCCAGCTCGCGTTTAAAAAGAAGCGCCTCGAACACGCCCTCGACAAGCGGGGGATCACCCCCGGTGCGCCGATCCCCGAGGTCCTTCCGTCGCCGAAGGTCTTAGGCTACCGGAACCGCGTGCAGCTTAAGACCGACGGCGATCGGCTCGGCTACGTCTCCGAAGGATCCTCGACGTTCGCACCGGTCAACGATTGCGTGATTATGAACGATCGGCTGCGGGATCTCTTTCACCGGATCCGAGCGGAGCTTCCCCGGGAGGACTGGAGGCCGACGGGCGGGCACAAATGGTCCTTCCTCGACCTCGATGACGAGCTCGAAGGCGTCGATCCCGTTATCAACCGCCGACGGCCCTTTCG
>JBILTI010000021.1:0-10194 GCA_044371595.1 Bacteriovoracaceae bacterium | reverse complement strand
CCCGAACAGCTTCCTCGTCTCGTCCTACGACGCGCAGGACATGAAGAACCTCCGGGATTACGTGATCAACTTCTTCCTCTTGAAGCAGGACCACTACGACCTCTTCGTCCCCTACGAGGCCGGCGAGGCGCACTCGCGGATCCGGGCAAACGCCAACGTGATGAACTCGATCTCCCACGAGCAGGGGATCTTCTACCGCATCCGGATCCCCGACTTCATCTTCCAGCAGCTGGGACTGAACGAATTCATCCTCGCTCCGGCCGAGGCCAAGGAGTGGGAGCAAAATCGCCTACCTTTCTGAGAATTTTTTGTTGTCAGACGTTGGCCAATAAATCTAAGCTTTTAGCCCATGAAAAAAAAACGCTGTCTCAAATCACGATGGTCCCAGCGCGGCAACCGGTTTAAGGAAAAAAGCCTGAACCTGGCGCACCCGGTGGTAAAGGCCTCGTACATCTGGTCGATCCTCTCCGAGCAGCTCTGCGATGTGCTGGGCCCCGCGGTCCATCACCAGTGGTTTAAGCAGGTAAAGCCCCTCGTGATCTCCCACGACGTTCTGATCCTCGAGGTTCCGAACCACTTCTCCGCGCAGTGGATCCACACGCACTACCACGAGCTCGTCGACGTGCTGCTATCCGTGATGGATAAGAAGCTCACGTCGTTCTTCGTCTCCCAGTCCGAGCGCCACCAGCCCCCCACGGTCGCGGAACTCGCCCTCTCAGAAGGCTCCGCTGCGGAAGTAAAGCGTCAGAGCGAAGACCAGTAGGGTTAGCGCCAGTCCGACCGTGACGATTAACTTATCTCGATTCATTTTCGCCTCCGGATCTCCTGGATTATATCAGGAATCTTGAAGGGATCAAAAGGGCGGTCGATCTGTCCGACCCGGTTCTCCAGGAGGGCGAGGTCCGCGGCGTCGCCGATGGTGATCACCGGAAGGGCCCGCAACGCGGGAGAGGCCTCGTACTGCCGGCGGAGGGCCCCGCCGGAGGCCCGCGCCGTCGCCCCGTCGAGAACCAGGAGCTCGGGCCTAAGGTCGTCGATCAGGTAGCTGAAATCCTCGGCGCTTTCGAGCGCGTAGAAAGGAATCCCCCGGCGCTTGAAGACCCGCTCGAGGAGGCCCGTCGCAAACGTGTTCGAATCAATCCAGAGGACCAGACCCATGGTTCGTATCCTTTGACAAAGGGGGCCATCGATTACTACCATCGGACCATGGAAAAAGAAAAGTCAAAAATCCTCGTGAGGGATGTCCAGGGACAGCAGACGCTCTTCGAGTGCGCCGTCGCGGATTCGGAGAAGGCGTACCGGTACGCCGCCCAGATGGAAGAGCTCGGCCTCGACGTCGAGGTCATCTCCCCGACCCTCTCGGAAACGTTGACCGCCTCCCTGGGCCTCTCCCCGGAGGCACGAGCCGAGTACCGCCAGAGCATGGCCCGGGAGCTCGAGGACCACGAAGGCCCATGCTGCTTCGAAGAGACCACCGCCGATCCCGGGAAAACTTCCTAGAACCGATGCCCGTAGCCGACGAAGAGTGAGCGCGGGAGAACGGAGAAGCCGTAGAGCTCTTCGTACTCCCGGTTCAGGACGTTCCGAAGCTGAAGGCTCACGTCGTCGCGCGCCCAGTTCTTCCGGATTCCCAGGTTGACTACCTCGTAGGGATTGAGTTTTCCGCCGAAGTCCCGCCGCGCCGAGAACCAGCGCCCGCTCACGTTGAGCTCGAGGGTGTCCTCGGGAAAGACGGAGACGCCGACATGGAGAATGTTGTTGGGCCGCCGGAGGACCGGTTCCTCGGCCCTCCGGAATTGCTGGTGCGTAAAGCTCGACGAAACCTCGGCCGGGCCCGTCCGGAGCTTCCCCGAGAGTTCGATCCCTTCCGCGATGAAGCGCTGCTGGTTGAAGTAGCCGCGCCCGAAGTCGAAGGTAAAGAGGTTCGCGAGCCGGTTCTGGAAGACGCTCACGCCGGCGTCGAAGGCCTCGGCGGTCTTCTTCCAGGAGGCCTCGAGGGAGTGGTTCGTCTCCGGTTCGAGCGCCGGGTTTCCGACCGGGAGGCCTCCGAGGGGTGGCCCGTAGAGCTGGTAGAGCGACGGGGCCTTGTAGCCCTGGGAGTACTGGAACGAGAGGTCCTCCCAGCCGACGCCCGCGGCCCCGGTCTCGAAAGTCCCGTAGCGGGAGTGTCGCTCGAGGCGCCCGCCGGCGTGAAGCCGGAACGGGCCCCGACGGTACGAGCTCTGGAGAAACGCCGAGTGGAGGTCGAACGAGCGGTCCAGGCGCCGCGCGCGGGCGCTCTCGTGCTCGGTCGCGAGCCCCGAGAGGACCCCCCACGGGCCCGCCTCGAGCCGGTGCACGAGCTCGTGCTGGAGCAGGTTCCCGGAGAAGACCTCTTCGCCGGCGGCGAGGCTTTCGTTCATCCGCTGATGGCGGTTGAGGCCGTTCCGGAGCGAGATCGCCTGGTGCTCCGAGAGTGCGAAGTTCGTCTTCTGCTGGAGCGCGTACTGGTCGTTCCGCGAGTAGTCGTGGTCGTTGTCGTCCGCGAACCCGTCCTGCTCGGCCCGTCCGTGGAGGTAGGTCGCGAGGAGGTCCGTCTGGAGCGTTCCGCCCCAGCGGTGCTCGGAGGACGACGTGAGCTGGGTGACGTCGGTCGCGTCCCGCTCGTCCGCGTCGTGGCGCTTCTCGTTTAACCGGGAGATTCCGTCGGTGTGAAACCGGGTCGCCGTCAGGGTTCCGTTCCCGGCTTCGCTCTTCCAGTCTTTCGCGAGGGTCGATCCGATGGTCCCGAAGCTCCCGGCGTTCACCTGGAGCCGCGTCTCCGGGGCGTGCTCCCCGCGCCGGGTCGTGAGTTCGATCACGCCGCCCAGGGCGTCGGATCCGAAAAGCACCGCCTGGGGCCCCTTGTGAACCATCACCTCGCGGAGGAACGGCGCGGTCACGAAGGCGGCGTCGAACTGGCGATCGGTGTTCGAGGCGTCGTTGATCTTCAACCCGTCGAGGGTAAAGGAGACGTGCCGGCTCTCGGTGCCCCGGAGGAAGAAGGACACGCGGCCCCCGGGGCCGCCGTTCTGGTTCGCGACGAGGCCCGGAACCTTTTCGAGCTCCGGCGAGAGGAGGCCGATCGGCTGGTGCTCGAGCTGCACCGGCGTGACGGTTTCCGTCGGCGTGAACGTGAAGCGGACGACGTCCTTCTCGGCCTCGACGGCGATCGGCGCGAGCTCCGTGTCGGCGAGTCCCGCGAGGGGGACGAGGAGCAACAGAAAAGCGATAGACACGGACTCCTCCTCGGGGTGGTCTTCTTCACGGAACCAGGTCTGACTATACAGTTGCGGGACAGCGCCGGAGTTTCGCCGGTCTTCTGGGGGGGCGGTGTGAAGCGGTGTCTAGGTTACGCTACGGGCCACCGTTTTTAAAGGCAAAAAAAGGGCCCCGGTGGGGGCCCCGCGAAGGACGTGGGTCGGGCTAGGCGGATTTCTCCTCCAGCTCCTTATTGTAATGATCCTCCTCGTCTCTGATCGATTCCTCGATCTGCCGGTACTTCGGCGACGCGAAGGGGTGGGCGTGCATCTTGTTTCGCTTCAAATCTTTCTGCTTCTCGATCTGGCGTTCCATCTTTTCGACGACCAGGTCGAAGCACTTGTACATGTTGTCGGCCGAGGCCTTGGCGAAGAACTCGAACTTCGGGCCGTGGACCTTGATCTCGGCCCAGTGCTCGTCGTTCTGGACCCAGCAGAACCACTGGACCGTCGTATTCCCCTGGAAATACTTTTCGAACTTCTCGGATTTCTCGCGGATGCGTTGGTCGAGGGCGGGGGTGTGTTCAAGGTGCTTGAAGGAAATTTTCAATTTCATAGTTTAAGTGCCTCTGAAAAAAAATTATGTTCGCACACGGGACGTCGAAGAACTTATTAGGTCATCCGTCACCTCCTCTCATTTCTTCCGCTTCGACGACGGGGCGATCCCCATCATCTCGCGGTACTTGGCCACGGTCCGGCGGGCGACGACGATGTCCCGGGTGCTCAGGAGCTCGGAGATCTTCTGATCGGAGAGCGGCCTCTTCGGATCTTCGTTCCCGATCATCTCTTTGATCTTGAGCTTCAGGCTCTCGCCGGCGATGTCGATGCCGCCGTTCTTACCGCCGATGCCGGCGTTGAAGAAGTACTTGAGTTCGAACGTGCCGATCGGCGTGTGCATGAACTTGTTCGTCGTCACCCGGGAGACGGTCGACTCGTGCATGCCGATCTCGTTGGCGATGTCCTTCAGGATCATCGGCTTTAGGAACGCCGGGCCCTTCTTGAAGAACTCCTGCTGCGTCCGGACGATCGAGTTCGCGACCTTGTAGATCGTCTTCTGCCGGTTCTCGATCGACTTGATCAGCCACAGCGCGGCCCGGAGCTTGTCCTGGACGAACTCCTTCGCCTCGATGTCGGACTGGCCGCTCTTGATCAGCGACTTGTAAAGGTTCGAGATCCGGAGCCGCGGGACGCCCTCGTCGTTGACCTGGACGACGAACTCGCCGCCGACTTCGGCTACGAAGATGTCCGGGACCACGTACTGGGTCTCGTCGGCGGACACGAGCCGGCCCGGCTTCGGGTTGAGGCCCATGATCACGAGCTCGGCGTCCTTCACCTTCTCCTTCGCGACGCCGAAGTCCCTCGCGATCTTCGCGTAGTCCTTCTTCTCGAGGTCCGGGAGGTTGCGCTCGATGACGAGCTCCACGAGCGGCGACCGCTCCGGGAGCATCCGCGCCTGGATCCCGAGGCACTCCTGCAGCGTCTGGGCGCCGCAGCCGACCGGATCGAGGTGCTGGACGAGGCCCAGGAGGCCGATCGCCTCGTCGCGCTCGAGTACCGGGTGCCGGGCGACGACCTCGTCAAACGGCACCTCAAGGTAGCCGTCGTCGTCGATGTTCCCGATCAGGTCGAGGCAGTAGTTCAGCTGGGGCCCGCCGAGGTTCTCCATCCGGAGCTGCCACTCGAGGTGCTCCTGGAGAGACTGGCCTTTCGAGATCATGTTTTCGTACGAGGGCAGGTCGTCGGGCGACGTGCTCTCCTTCATGTTCGGTGAGGACGACGAGCTTGAGTTGAAGGCTTCGGTGTAGGACTCCCAGTCGAACGTGTCCTTCGCGCCCTCGATCAGCTCCGGGCCCGAGAAGTTCTCTGCTGTCGCCTCGTGGGCGTCGATCTCCTCGCGGGACTCCTCCGCCGGGCCCGCGTCCATCTCGCCGTCGATCTCCTCGAGCATCGGGTTCTCGACCATCTCCTGGGAGATGAGCGTCGTCATCTCGAGGTGGGTCAGCGTCAGGAGCTTGATCGCCTGCTGGAGCTGCGGCGTGATCATTAGGCTCTGCGTCTGTTTCAGGCCCTGATGCATCTTGATCGCCATGGTTGTCCCCTACATCTTGAACTCTTCGCCGAGATAAAACTTCCGGGCGACGTCGTTGTTAACAATCTCTTCCGGTGTGCCGCTGACGAGCAGCTCACCCCGGCTCATGATATATGCGCGGTCGACGATGCCGAGCGTCTCCCGAACGTTGTGGTCCGTGATCAGCACGCCGATGTTCCGCTGCTTCAGCCGCTTGATGATCGACTGGATGTCGCTCACCGCGAGCGGGTCGACGCCGGCGAACGGCTCGTCGAGGAGCACGAACTTCGGGTCGAGCGCGAGGGCCCGGGCGATCTCCACGCGGCGCCGCTCGCCGCCAGAGAGCTCGCGGCCCTTCGAGCGCCGGATGTGGTCGAGGCCGAAGTCCCGGACGAGGTCGTCGAGGAGGTTCTGCCGCTCCTTCCGCGAGAGGTCCCGGACCTCGAGCACGGAGTAGATGTTCTCCTCGACCGAGAGCTCGCGGAAGACGCTCGCCTCCTGCGGGAGGTAGCCGATGCCCTTCTTCGCCCGGACGTGCAGCGGAAGGTCCGTCACGTTCTCAGCGTCGAGATTGATGTAACCCTTGTCCGCCTTCACGAGTCCGACCATCATGTAAAAGGAGGTAGTCTTGCCGGCGCCGTTGGGCCCGAGGAGCCCGACGACTTCGCCGCGCTCGACGTCTATACTCACCGATTTAACGACCTCGCGGCCATTATATGTTTTCTTAAGATCTCGGGCATGAAAACTCGCCATCATCGCCTATTCCTTTCGCTTCTCTCGCTTCACCTGGACGTCCGACATCGCGTCGTCGACCTCTACCAGATCCGTGTTTTCGCGGATCGTGATGCGGTAGCCTTTTATCACGTCCTCGCCCATCTCGACCCGCGGCGCCCCGGAGAGCACCATCTTCTGCTCTTTCCCGAAGCCCTCGAGCCGCTCGGCGAACGCCTTCCGCACCTGAACCCCCTCCGGGGTCTGTAGTCTCTCGGCAACCTTCACATCGTCATTCAGGACAAAATACTTGAGACTTTTATTATAGTTTTCCAGAAACACGTCCGCTTTTCCCGAGGTTATGTCGTAGCCGTCGCGCTTGATCCGCACGTCGCCGACGAGCTGGGCGAGCGACTTATTCCCGTCGACCTGCAGCTCGCGTGACGCGAACGTGAGCGTCCCCTCGTGCTTCTTCTTCCGCTGGAGGCGGCCGCGGACGGCGCCGAAGAAAGTCGAAAGCTTGAGCCCCGGGTTGGCGCGCAGCCGCTCGGACGCCACGGTGACGTGATCCCGCGTCCGCGGGTCCTCGCCGTCGAAGCGCACGTTTCCCTTGCCCGTCATGAGGTCCTTCTTGAAGTAGTAGCTCACGCGGTCCGCTTCGTAGGTGCCCTCGTCGGAGCGGACCTTCACCGCGCCGGTGAGGGTCAGGAGCTCCCGCGCCTTTTTATACTGGCCCCGGTCGGCGTTGTACTTCAGGGTCTTGTCCTGCTCCCGGAGGTTGTAGACTCCCCGGGGGAACTCGAACTCGGCCTGGGCCTCGCCCTGCGACCGCAGCAGATCCGCCGAGAGCGACATTTGCGGAACCGCGTCCTTCACGTGGAAGTACTGGAGCTGGTGGATCACGGTGTACTCCGGGGCCAGGGCCTTCGCGCGCGCAGACGCCGGGCCCGCCTCGTTCCGGTGACCGAAGCTCGCCGCGAGAATCGCGGCGTTGAGCGCGAGGTAGACGGCAATAACGATTATTGATTTCGGGTCCCGGATTTTCATAATCCCTATTATACTCTTTTGACTGATTCCAGATAGTTGTGTTTCAACGAACCGGCGCATGTAAGGGGAATTCAGATGACGATTTTGCTACGTTTTTGATAGCTTCCTCGGCATGCAAAATCAATTAGTTCATGAGGGTCAGACCCTCGCCCAACTCGTCGCCGACGGCGTCAAGCTGACTCCCATGATGGAGCAGTACTATCAGGTCAAGAAGCAGTATCCGGATATTCTCTTGATGTTCCGCATGGGCGACTTCTACGAGATGTTTTTCGAAGACGCGCGCGACGCCGCGCGCCTCCTCAACATCTCCCTCACGGTGCGCGGGAAGCTCGGCGACGTGCCGATCCCGATGGCCGGGATCCCGCACCACGCGGCGGCGACCTACGTCGACCGGATCTCGCAGGCGGGCCGCAAGGTCGTGATCTGCGAACAGCTCGAAGACCCGAAGTCAGTTAAGGGGATCGTGAAACGCGGCGTGACCCAGATCGTTTCGCCGGGCATCCCTTACGACCTCGACAAGGCCTCCGGCGCGGAGAACAAGTTCCTCGCGAGCGGCTACCGGGACGGGAACCAGTTCATCCTCGTCCTCCTCGACTTCACGACCGGCGACTTCTTCGGGACGACGTTCAAGAGCATCGAGGACTTCTGCGAGCGCCTCCTGATGGCGCGGCCTAAGGAGTTCATCTCGTACCTGGGCCAGTGGGAGGCCTTCCCACTCGTCGACGACTACCTCGCGACGATCGACGCGCTCAAGACGCACCTCTCGCAGGAGTACTTCGAGGAGAAGCACACGGGGTTCTACATCCAGAAGCTCATCCCGACGTACCAGCGCGACGGCATCATCGCCCAGGTGCCGGCGGTACTGGCCCCGCTCGGGGCGCTCAGCTACTACGTCTCGAGCACCCAGACGTTCGAAAAGCTGAGCCACCTGCGGCCCTTCCGGATGCTGAACAACGAAGAGACGATGAAGGTCACCTTCTCGACGCTCGCGGGCCTCGAGATTTTCCCGCGGGGCCGCGACGCAGAGGGGACGTCGATCCTCGGCTTCCTCGACCGGACGCGGACCGCGATGGGGACCCGGTTCCTGAAGCAGTTCTTCCAGGCCCCGCTCTGCGACGCCGCCGCGATCAACAAGCGGCTCGACCTGATCCAGGGGATGATGGAGAGGCCGGCCGTGATCAAGCTCCTCCGGGGCCACCTGGCCGACGTCCGGGACCTCGACCGGATCATGGCGAAGATCTCCACCAAGAAGGCGACGGCCGGCGACGTGCTGAACCTCGCCCACGCGTTCGAGACGTTCCTTACGATCGAGCGCGAGATGGAACGGGAGGGGTTCGGATTCTTCCAGAAGCTTCCGTGGAAGGACATCGAGTTCCTCTCGAAGCTCGCGGCCGAGATCCGCGCCACCGTGAACGACGAGCTCGGCGCGCATTTCGATAAGGGGAACCTCATCCGCGCCGGCGCGAGCGCTGAGCGGGACCGGCTGGCGGCCCTCGCGAACTCCGCGTCCGACGAGATCCTCCGGCTCGAGGCCAAGTACCGGGCCGAGACCGGGATCGGCAACCTGAAGATCAAGCACAATAACATCTCAGGCTACTTCGTCGAGGTCTCGAACTCGCACCTCGGGAAGGTACCGAAGTCGTTCCAGCGCCGCCAGACGCTCGTGAACAACGAGCGCTTCGTCACGGCCGAGCTCGAAGTCTTCGAGAAGGACGTGACCCAGGCCTTCGACCGGCTGATGAAGCTCGAGCGCGAGCTCTTCGAGGGCATCTGCCGCCGGGTCGAAGCCGAGGCGCACCTCGTCCTCGACGTCGCCAAGCGCCTCGCCCAGATCGACGTCTTCCAGTCGCTCGCGTGGGTGGGCCTCCAGGAGAACTTCGCGCGGCCCGTGCTCGTCCCGGACCGAAAGCTCGTCCGGATCCGCGGCGCCTGGCACCCGCTCATCAAGGCGAACATCAAGGACAGCTTCATCGCGCACAACATCGAGCTCGACGAGAAGGCATACTTCGGCCTCATCACGGGCCCGAACATGGCGGGGAAGACCACGGTCATGCGGGAGGTCGCGATCATCCAGTACCTCGCCCAGCTCGGGTGCTTCGTCCCGGCCGCGGAGGCGCACGTCGGCGTCTGCGACTACCTCTTCTCCCGGCTCGGGGCGTCCGACGACATCATTAAGGGCCAGTCGACGTTCATGGTGGAGATGGCCGAGACGGCGGAGATCCTTCGGCACGCCTCCGAACGGTCGCTGATCATCCTCGACGAGATCGGGCGCGGAACGTCCACTTACGACGGCCTCTCGATCGCCTGGGCGCTCGTCGAACACTTCGTGAAGCGCCTACGGCCGATCACGCTCTTCGCCACCCACTACCACGAGCTGATCGAGCTGGTGGAGAGCATGCCGGAGGCGAAGAACTTCACCGTGCGGACCGAGCAGAAGAACGGAAAGGTCCAGTTCATGTACGAGCTCGTCGAGGCCGGCGCGACCCAGAGCTTCGGGATCCACGTCGCCGAACTCGCGGGTCTTCCGAAGGAAGTCCTCAAGCGCTCCCGGGAGATCCTCCGGGAACTCGAGGCGAAGGAATCGCGGAGCGAGGCCCTCCTCGACGCGCAGCTAAACTTCTTCGCGGCGAAGGCCGAACCAGAGGTCCCCGACTACCTCGCGCGCCTCGAAGACGACCTCAAGGCGCTGGACGTCCTGAACCTGACCCCGCTCCAGGCCCTCCAAAAACTGCACGACCTCAAGGCAACCCTCCAATAAACGCTTCCAACACACTTCTCCGTAAGTGCTGCGTTCTTCTTTTCTTCCTGACCCTCGCGGGGACCGCCGCGGCGGTCCTGCCACCGGAAGCTCGGCTGCAAGGACACGGCCCTCGTTCCTCCCGGTTAGGACGGCTCCTGCGTTCGCTGCGGCGACGGCGCGTGCGATTCAGAGAATTTCGAGAACAGCTGCAAATGCCCACGGGATTGCAAGGCTTTGTAGGCCCCGGCCCCCTAAAGAAATCGCCCGAAGCTGCCGATAAATTGAGCGAGGTCCTCATGAACCCTGTCGACCTTGTTCACTTCGCCGAACATTCGGAAAAGCTCCCCGCA
>JBILTI010000020.1:0-10230 GCA_044371595.1 Bacteriovoracaceae bacterium | reverse complement strand
GGCGTCCTTCCGGAGCGCCCGGAGGATTGGGTTAACGAGCTGGACCGGCGCGGGCCGGTTGTCCTCGAAGTCCGCCATGAGGTTGTAGAAGTAACGGTAGTCCTTGCCCCGAGAGACGAGGAAGCCGCGGAGCTCCCGCGACGGGTTAAGGAGCGCGCCGTAGAATTCGTCGACGGTCTTCTTCGCGTCGTCGTAGAGGCACATCTTGAGGTACGTGAGCGCCGTCAGCACCTCGACCTCCGGCTTGAAGACGAAGTCGAAGACCGGGGCCTTGTACGAGACGAGCTTCCCGAGGGTCCGGTTGTAATTCTTCTGGTAGTAGCTCGTCCACGCCTCCTCGAAGAGGATCTCGGGCCAGACGAACGAGTCCTTCTCGATGTCGAGGTACGTGAGATTGGCCTTCTTGTACTCGCGGGTCGCGAACTGGACCCGGGCGACGCCGGCGACGCAGTAGTCGCGATTCATCTCGAGCTGCTGCCGCATGGTCTGGGTCTCGACCTTCCCCATCCGCCGCTCGGAGGTTCGGACGCAGTCGCGGAACTGCGTCTCCGCGTCCGGATAGTTCTTGAGGTGGGCGTAGATCGTAGCCCGGAGGTTCGCGACGAACGGGTACGCGGGGTGATCGTCGGAGACGCCGCCCAGTTCGATCAGCGCCTCCTGGGGCTTCCCGCGCTTGAAGAGCTTCTTCGCAAGGATGTAGCGGATGCTCCCGGAGCGCGAGCGCTGCAGGTGATCCTCGGGGAGCGCCTCGAAGGGCTTCACCCCGGTGTGGTAGAGCATCGTATCGAGCGCCGCCTCGAGCTCGGCGTCGAGGGCCCGGTCGGTGCGGACGATGAAGTCCTTCATCCACGGGACCGGCGAGTAGTAGTGGCCCGCCTTGACGAGGTCGATGACGAGGCGGCGGCTCCCGGCGTAGGACGCCGAGCCCTTGCCGTAGAGCTTCTCGGCCGACTCATAGGACGCCGAGGCGACGGGGACAGCGAGGACGGAAGCGAGTAGAAGCTTTGAGAACATCCGTGTTCTCCTTTTCTTAGAAGGCGAAGTTCAGGCCTGCGCCCAGGTCGTAGTTCGTGAAATAGTCGGTCTTCGTGGCCTTGTTAAGGCCCGTGTCCGCGGTCGTCCGCTCCGCCCGGTACGTGACGCCGGTGACGTCGAGGCGCAGGCTCCAGCGCTGGCCGATGTAGAACCGGAGGCCCACGTTCCAGAGGGCGCCGACGGTGTTCTCGTCGGTAAGCTGCTTCTGCTCCGCCTGCGTGAGCGCGGTGTTGAAGAGGTTCCGGTTGTCCTTCGTGCTGATGTTCGCGGCGCCGAGGCCGAACATCCAGTCGTAGTAGAAGATCTGGTTGAACGTGTTGATCTTCGAGTAGAACGGCGACCACATGAGCATGGCCCCGGTGACCGTGTCGATCTCCCGGTAGAACGGGAAGGCCCCCTGGGACTTCACGCCCTTCGCAGTGTCGCTCTCGGTCGACGTGGTCTTGGCGAAGACACCCTCGATCCCCCAGTCCTCGCGGAAGAAGAAGCCCGCGCGGACGCTACCGCCGTAGGCGTCGAGGAAATCCTGGCTCAGGTTGTAGGCGCCCGTGGCCCCGAGGTAGACGGTCCCGTCCTTTCGGAATTTCCGATTCTGGAGGACGTAGATTTCCTTGTCGCGGTCGAGCCAGGAGAAATCGTAGAGCGATTTCTCGTCGGCGACGGCGACGGCGCTCGTCAGGAGCGAGACAAATACCAAGAGCAGTCGTTTCATTTTCACTTCGCTTGTTAGAACTATACCTAGATAGGAAAATTCTAACACGCTCTGTGGGGGGCGCAAGTTCGCGGATTAACGAGGGCAAATGCTACCGTAACAACACCGATCGCAGTGGTCGGGATTCGTCCGCCACGGATCGTTCTGCGAGCGCCAGAGCGGGTAGAGCTCCGACCGGCAGTCGTCCCGGGTCACGGTCCGCGTGAGGAGCTTCTCCTCGTCGACGAAGCAGAGGACGAGCTCGACCGATTCCGAGGCCTCGACCTTACCGAGCTCGTAGAGCGCGGCGGCGTAGCAGGCGAGCTGGAGCCAGTAGTGCGGAAGCTTTTCCCGAGCGATCCGGCCGGTTTTAAAGTCCCATACCTGAGTCGCGCCGTCGCCCTTCGGCACCAGCAGGAGGTCCGGGATCCCGGAGACCATGAAGCTGAAGAAGCGGAACTTCAGCGGCTCTTCGGGAACGAAGTCGTAGGCCCCCCGCTTCTCCCCCAGGACCGACAGGGCCCAGCCGATCGGCCCGGCGTCGGCACCTCCGAAGCTCTCCCGCGGAACGATGAAGTTCCGGCGGATTCCTTCGGCGATCTGCGCGTGGAGCAGGGTCCCCCGCTCGGCCGACGAGCGGACGACGGTGGCGAGGTCGTCGCCCTCTTCCTCGAGGAAGGTCCGGGCCGGGGACGCGGGGTCGTCGTCGGGGGCGGTGACCTTCAGCGTGTTACCCAGGTAGAACTTCCGGGGGCAGTCGATCAGGGCGTTCAACCGGGTCACGCTGAGCTCGGCCGCGATCAGGAGCTCAGAGCCGCCGTCCCCCTTCGAAAGGATGCCCATCGGGTCGTGGAAAAAGAGCGGAAGCTCGGGCCGGTTTTCCCCTTCTCCGCCCCGGACGACGGCCTCGGGGAGCGGAACGGCGGTGACGACCTCGGTCCCGGTGCCGCGCTCGAGCCAGGCCCGGAGCCCGAGGATCCAGCTGTTCTTCGGAACGCTGAAGGCCTTCTCAGGAAGTTCGAGGTCAACCCACGCGAGCTTCTTCTTCGCCCGGGTGCAGGCGACGTAGAAGAGGCGCTTCGCCTCGGAGAAGTTCTTGTAGCGGGCGAGCTCCGCCTCGAAGACGTAAAGCGGCGACTTCTGCTTCTCCCGCCGGGTGATGTCCCGGTACCACTGGAAGCTCCCGGGGAGGTTTCCGAAGAGCGCCCCGTCGTTTTGCTCGCGGCCGTTGGTGTAAATGCCGCCGAGGAAGACGACGTCGAACTCGAGGCCCTTCGACGCGTGGGCGGACATGATCTGCACCCGGTGCGCGTCCTCACCTGAGCGGAGGTCGAGGCTCAGGCGCTGGTTATCCCCGCGCGTGAGCTGCGTCAGGATCGCCTCCGGGTCCTGGTGGTAGAGGCCCGCGATGGTCTCGATTGTCTCGAGGTTGATGTCGGCGTTCTCGTTCGTGAGCCCGAGCGCGTGCAGGAACTTCCGGAACGCCTCGAGGAGGCCCCAGTACCGGACGTTCTGGTCGAAGGCCTCGAGGTCGGCCTCGCCGACCCGCGGATCGACGCCGAGGACGGCGAAGTAGCTCTTCATAAGGAAGAGCGGGTAGCGGTCGCGGGTCTCCTCGCGACCGTCGAAGCGGCGCTTTAGGAGGCACACGAAGAGACCCAAAATGGGGTCGTCGAGGAGGTCGATCTTGAACTGCGCGGTGAAGCCGATCTTCCGCTCCATCAGCGCCCGGAGGAGTTCGCCGGAGGGCCGAAGCTTGCTGTAGAGGACCGTGCAGCCGTGATCGGTCGTCGACCGCTCCCGGGCGATCGCGTCGGCGATCGCCCGTGCCTCGAGGCGGTTCAGCTCCTCGTTCTGGAACTTCCCGTCGCGCTCAAGGTCCCGCTCGAGGCGGCCCGTGAGGACCTGGATCTCCCCCGCCCGCGTCGCCGCGAGCTCCGCCGGTACGCTCTGGTCCTCGGGGTCGACGGTGAACGGATCCTGGCCCTCGAAGTTGTATCCCAGGGGAAGGATCGCCCGAAAGAGGGAATTGTTAAAGCGGATGACCTCCGGGAGCGACCGGTAGTTGTTCGCGAGCGACAGGACCCGCGGGACGAGGTCCGCGCAGTCGCGGAAGACGGAGAGCTCGCCGCCGCGGAAGCCGTAGATCGCCTGCTTCGCGTCCCCGACGCAGAAGAGCTTCCGGAAGTCGTCGCCGATCAGCGCCCGGATGATCCGGAACTGCACGTCGGACGTGTCCTGGAACTCGTCGACGATGAAGTACGAGAACGCCTTCTGGATCCGCAAGCGGTCGCGGGGATCCTCGAGGCCCAGGGCCACGAAGTATTCGATGTCCCCGAAGGTCATGCCCTGGTTCGGATCGAGCCGGTCCTCGATAAAGCGGAAGATCTCGAGGCAGAGCTCCTGCCACGGGAGGATCCGGGCCTCGTAGTTTTCGGCGTAGTCGTCGGCGACGTCGCGCCACTTCGCGACCCAGTCCCGGACCGCCGCGAGGCCCTTCTTCGCCGCGTCCGAGGCGGGCGTCTTTTTGCGTGCCGTCCGTTCCCCGTCCAGGCGGCCCATGCGGGCGAAGAGGTCGGCGTAGAGAGTTAGCTTTTCCACGGCGTCGACGGCCGGGAGCCCGGTCGCCTGGAACGTCGCCACGAGGCGCTCGAAGGCCGAACGCTCCTTCTCCTCGTCGAGGTCGAGCCGGTGGACCGCGAGGAGGGCCTCGTCGAGCTTGTTCAGCGCGAACGAGCGCGCGAGGAGGGCGCCGAGGGAGGCCGGCGCCGTCTCGGCGGGGTCGAACTTCTTCCACGCGAGCCGCAGGCCCGGGTCGCCGAAGACGTGCGT
Organism: Bacteriovoracaceae bacterium; assembly: GCA_044371595.1. GTDB lineage: Bacteria > Bdellovibrionota > Bacteriovoracia > Bacteriovoracales > Bacteriovoracaceae > Peredibacter. The sequence continues at coordinate 5,672 of JBILTI010000020.1, read as the reverse complement.
GAACGCCGCGAGGAGGTCGCGCTTCTCGCGGACGATGATCTCGAGGAGCTCCCGGTCGATCCGCGGCGCCCGCTCCGCGAACCATTCCTCGAGGAGCTCGCCGATCTGGTCGTTCCGTTCGGTGGCGAAGATGATGTCTGCCTCGGTCGAGAGGTGCGGAAGGTAGCCGAGGGCGATGAGCTTCTTGCAGAAGCCGTCGATCGTGGTCACGAGGAGGAGCGGCAGCGCCTCGTTGGCGATCTGCCAGTAGGCCTGGTCGCCGCCCGGGGCCCCGGCCGTCTCGAGGAACTGCTCGGTAAGGCGGATGTTCATCTCCCCGGCGGCCTTCTTCGTGAAGGTCATCATCACCACCTGGGAGAACTTCCCGCGGATGAAGTCCTCGAAGGTTCCCGCCGGCGCCCGCTTGAACGCCTCGATCCAGCAGCGCGTGAGGTAGAGGATATGCTCGACGAGGACGAAGGTCTTCCCCGACCCGGCGCCGGCCCGGAGGAGGACGCCGCCCTGGTGCTCGATCGCGAGGAGTTGTTCGGGGTTAGCGGTCCGGGCCATCGGTCGTCTCACTTTTTATGCATACCTTGTTTAGCTCGCAGTAGCCGCAGGCGCCGCTCGTCCGTGGCGCCGCGGGGAACGTCCGGGCGGCGCGGATCGCAGCGGCCGCGGCGGCGAGGGCCTCCTCAGCGTTCCGGAGAGCGACCGGGAACTCGTCTTTAAGCTTGTGGGTCTTGCAGAGCTTCGCGTCCCGGAGCTTCACCGCGAGCTCGTCGTCGCTCAAAATGAGGTTCGACTTTCCGGCGTCGTCGAGGACGACGTAGCCGAGGACGACTGTCTTCGCCGCGAACTCCGGAACGAGCTCGCTGGCGGCGGCGGCGTAGGCCCAGAGCTGGATCGCCGTCAGCTCCGCGACCTCGGTGCTCGTGGCCGCGGCGGACTCGGTGGACTTGAAGTCCAGGAGGAGGACATAGCGCGCGCTGATCCCGAGGCAGTCGATCCGGCCCCGGAGGCCCGGTTCTCCCGAGGACCGGAAGGCCTCCTCGATCCGCCACTCGACGGGTTCGCCGAGGAGGTCTTCGAGGTCCCGGACGAAGCCGATGCCGTTGGCCGCCCGGTGCCGGAACACGAGCTCCCGCTGGAGGTAGACCTCCGGGGGGAGCCGCAACCGGCGCTTCGCGACGTGCGCGTCCATGACCCGCCGGACGAGGTCCCGGAGGTCCACCGGCGCGGGCCTCGCCTTGAAGAACCCTTCGATGATCTCGTGGATGATCGTCCCCGAGGTCCCCGGGTCGAAGTCCCGTTCGAGGACGACGTCGGGGAAGACCGGATCGACGTAGCTGTAGTAGAACTTCCGCGGACAGTCGAGGTACGTCTGGAGCTTGCTCGCCGAGAGCGAACCGGCGTAGCCCGCGGTCACCGTGGTGCGGAGGTGGTCCCGGAGCTCCCGGGCCGCCGGGGCCCGGTCGGCCTCGAGCGGGGTGAGCGCGACGTCGGCGAAGAGGCGCTTCCAGACCAGGCTGTGCTTGAGCGTCGCCTCGTTCATCAGGACGAGGACCTCGGCCTCGGCGAAGAGGTCGCGGAACTCCCACTGCCGGAACAGGAGCTCGAGCTCGTTCCGCTTCAAGGGCCCCAGGGCCGCGAGGGCCCGCTGGATGCTCTCGGTGTAGTTCTGGCCGAGGCCCTGGATGTCCTCGAAGCGCTCGTCGATGCAGAGGATGACGCGGCGGCGGCGGTCGAGGGTCTCGAGGGAGGACATGTCCTTCAGGTCGATCGTCAGCGCCGTCGGCGCCGTCGGAACGAACGACGTCCGGGGTTGGTTCAGGGCCACGACCTCGCCGAGGACCTTGAGGAAGAACGCGTCGACGGGGACCGGCTCGTCGGTGAGGCCCGAGATGAACCCGAGCGCCTCGCCGTAGAGCTGCCAGGCCCGGAGGTGCTTCAGCGTCGGCGCCGACCGGAGGCGCTCGCCGCAGAGAACCTCCAGCTCCCGGTGCGTCCCGCGGAACTTCTTCAGCTCGTCGCGGAGCTCGAGGAGCTCGTTCGCGAGCACCTGGTGGGAAACCTTGAAGAAAACGTTCCGCGACGGGACGAGGTCGATGTGCGACGGCGTGAGCTTCGCGACGCCGAGGACGACCTGGTCCCCGTCGCGCAGGTGGTCCCGGAGGTGGAGCGCCAGCTCCCGCGAGTTGACCGCCAGCCGGAGGCCCCGGGGTGTGGGGTCCGTGGACAGAAGCTCGCGCTCCTCGGTGCGCACGTCCCGGAGCCAGCTCGGCCAGTCGCTGCGCTTGAGCTTCTCGCGGAGCTTGCGCGGAAACGGGACGACGACCGGGTAGCGGATCGCGAGCGCCTTCAGGAGGTCGACCTGCTGGCCGTTCAGGTGCTGGAAGCCCCAGAAGACGTAGGTCTTCTCGAGCGCCGGGAGCGCCTCCGCGGACCGGAGCCGCTCCGCGATCTCCCGGTAGGCGCCGTGCTCGTCGTAGAACCCCGTGACCTCGAGGAGCTTCCAGAAGAGGAGCACGGCGTCGCGGATGACGGGCGGCTGCTCGTCGAGCACCGGCGAGAGCGTCTCGGGGTTCAGATTGAAGCTCCGGAGGTCGGAGAAGAGGTTGTAGGCCTGCGTGAACTGCTCGTAGCCGAGCTCCGGCAGGTACTTGTTCTTAAGGATGCCGAAGATCAGGAGTAGCTCGGACTTGCGCTTCACCGCCGGCCGCGCCTCGTCCCGCCAGAGCGCCTCCACCAGATCGGAGGTGAACTTGGCGATGGTGATGACGTCGTGGGCCGCGCGGCCCGAGAGCCGGGTGCGGAGGCCGTCGGCCTTGGCCGGGCTCGGGGCCACGTAGATCCGTGGCCCGGGGATGGTTTCCATTTCCTTCAAAAACTGTTCTTTTTGAGAGAAATATACGATCTGCAGCATAGGCCCGTAATATTACCTTTCTCCTCGAGAAAGATTAACAAAAAAGACCTTCTGAGATATAAAGTAAGGACCCCGCCGTTAAGGAGTTACCCATGCTCGCCCCGAGCCGTCTCTACAGTTTCCTGGACCACAAGAACGGATTTAACGTCCACTTCCTCGAGGGCCAGAAGCTGATCCATGACCTGGTCCTCCTCCATCCGATGCAACGGTCCGGATTCGCATACTTCCGGGACACGTTCCTTGGGCTCCTCCCGATCGTCTTCTTCCTGAAGCCCGGGGAGTCCCTGGGCCTCTACATCGACTCCGAGGACCCCTACTTCCGGTTGAAGATCGAAACCAACAGCGCGGGGCACACGCGCACCCTGTTATTACCGGAAGAATTTAACCAGTTCCCGATGAAGCTCACCGGGAAGGTGCGCGTCACTAAGATTTTCCAGAATAATTCCCACCCCTACACCTCCGTCCTCGAGCTCACCGACACGGAGACTAAGGAGGTCATCAACCGCATCCTCGGCGAGTCCTACCAGACGAACTCCGAGGTGATTGTCGGAGAGCTCAGCGACCAGTCGATCATGGTGACGAAGCTCCCGCCGGTTAACGTGAACTCGAGCTTCGACGACTCGATGTCCCGGAAGGAGTACATCCGGCGGCACGGCGAGTTCTTCCACAGCGTCTTCGAGGCGGCGGCGAACGACATCGAGAAGATCGTGACGCTCTTCGAAGACCAGGGTTATTCCTACATGACCAGCCGGATGATCAACTTCTTCTGCCCGTGCTCGAAGGACCGGATGGTCCTGAACCTCCGGGGCCTCTACGCCGGGGACCTCGACCACCTCTTCGAGGGGAAGGAAACGGTCTCGATTAAGTGCGACTACTGCCGGAAGGACTACGAGATCAGCCGCGGCGACCTCGCCGCTATTTGAACGGATTGATGATCTTGAGCTCGAGGCCTTGCTGCTTGGGCCCTGAGAGGATACGCTCGAAGACCTGCGAGTCCTCGTAGATCCCACAGAGGTTCTCGGCCCGGGCCCCGCTCGCGAGGACGAGGTTCGTAAGCTTCGTCCGCTTCGTCGAGGCGTTCTTGTTGCTCTTCTCGAACTCGTAGAACGCCTTCCCCTGGTCCGGCAGGTCGACGAACTTCGACTCGCCGGTGGTGAGGAGGACGAGGTAGTCGTTCGAGGCCGTGAGCTTGAGCGCCTCGGCGTAGGTGTTCTCGAGGTCGACGAGGATCTCCCGGGCCTTCGCGAAGTCCCGGTTCTCGAGCGCGCGGAGGTAACTGAAGTCGCGGACGATCACGAGGTGCTTGTCGGAGATCCGCCGGAAGCGGGCGTAGACGGCCTTGAAGTCCTCGGCGATTGAGGAGCCGCAGTTCGCGGCGCCGCAGGTCCGGTCGTAGGTGACCTGGTTCGGCACGAGCTTCACCTCTTCGGAGTAGTGGAACGTCGCCGCGTCCGCCGGCGGCGTCGAGCGGGAGAAGTAATAGAGCGAGCTCAGGAACTTCAACCCCTCCTCCCCGCAGCGGCCCAGATCCTGGAGCGCCTGCGGTCCGACGGCCCCGCTCTCGACGATCGCCGTCTGGTAGCCGTTCGGATTGATGTAGTTCCAGATGGGCCGGAGGTTCGCGTCCTCGCAGCTCCCTTTGACGTTCTTCTTCCCGGTGATCTGCGACAGGAACGTCGCCGGCGCGGCGGCGCGGAGGCTATAGAGGTTGTAGTTCCAGGTCTTGCCGACGCAGAGGTTCTCCTCGAACGCCGTGCGTTTCTCGGAGGTTTCCTGGAAGCGGATCATGGCGATCTGCTCCTCCTCGAGGCCCGCGACCTGGAACCAGATCACCTTCGTCGGGAGGAGGCCGAACTGGTGCTTCTTCAGGTTCAGGCTCGTCACCTGGGCGCAGCCCGCGAGGGCGAGGAGTAGGAACCATTTCATGCGGGGCCTCCGGAGGGGGGGGTGCGGTCGTCGACGAGGGCCGCGACGCCGACGGCGTGTTCGAAGACAAAGAAATAGAAGAGCGCCGGGAAGAGCAGGAGCTGGCCCGCGACGAAGGCCCGGAAGTCCCCGGCCAGGGAGAGCGCCCCGGCGAGGCCCAGGAACAGCGCGAACTTTACGAGCGCGCGCTTCTGGTACCGCGCCTTCCCAACCGCCGCGCTCAGGAATAGGACGGCGGCGGTGATCGCGACGCCGAAGAACCAGTCGGCGTAGGACGAGAAGAAGGCGGTGAAGAGGAGCGCGGCCATGAGCGGGATCCGGGAGAGGATCTTCTGCTGGATCCCCGACGACCGGGCGACGAGGGAGATCGTCTGGAGGAGGAGGCCGAGGCTCCCCGCGACGAGCGGCAGGGCGCGGCAGCGCAGGTAGAAGAAGGGGTTCACGTGGCCCAGCGCCGCGGCGGCCCGCAGGGCGAAGTAGCCGACCGCGCAGAGGAGGACGACGTAGAGGCCGAATCGCATTGGCTGGTTCGGTAGCCCAAACTGCACGCAGCTTTTAACAAAAATAATCGCGCAATACGCTGCGAGAGCAAGATCGATTGCGGTGAGAAAAGAACTACCCATGGGGCCAACTCGCGAATAAAATAATAGTCTGATTATAAACATTTTTAGGTAAATGTCTCAGGATGTTTATCTCGAGATTGATTCGCCGCAAAGTTTAGGAGGCCGGATGGAAACTGTTGAAGCAAGTCGGATGATCATGTGGATGATCCCGTTCTGGATGAAGGTCGTCATGTACCTCTCCCTGGCCGTGGCAACGTATTTCTTCGTCCAGGGCTTCC
>JBILTI010000019.1:0-10231 GCA_044371595.1 Bacteriovoracaceae bacterium | reverse complement strand
CGGGTCCTCTACGGTGATGATCATCTTGTCCGGCGTCTTGATCCGGTCGAGGATCGCGAAGAGCGTCGTCGTCTTCCCGTGGCCCGTCGGTCCGGTCACGTAGAGGACGCCGTGCTTTCGGCCCCCGAGCTCGACGAGGCCCTCGAGGACCTTGCCGCGGAAGCCGAGCGTCTCGAGGTTCAGGGCGGTGTTGTTCTTCTCGAGGACCCGCATGACGATCCGCTCGCCGGCCTGGATCGGGACGGTCGAGAGACGGATGTCGATGTCCTTGCCGGCGATCTTGATCTTGATCCGGCCGTCCTGCGGGAGCCGCTTCTCGGCGATGTCGAGCCGGGCCATGACCTTCACCCGCGAGGAGACCGCCGCGTGCGTTTTCTTTGGCTGGCGGAGGATCTCCGTCATGACGCCGTTGATCCGGAAGCGGTAAACCGTCTCCCGCTCGTAGGGTTCGATGTGGATATCCGAGGCCCGCTCCTTCACGGCGCGGAAGATGATCGAGTTCACGAAGCGGATCACCGGCGCCTCGTCGGCCGTGGAGTCGAGGATGTCGATGGGCCCCTCGAGGTCGAGGTTCTCCTCGAACGTCTCGTCTTCGATTGAGTCGACCATGTTCCGGTTCGCCTTCTCGTAGACCTTGTTGATCGCGTCCTGGATCTTGAGCGGCGTCGTGCAGAGGATCTTGATCTCTTTCTTGTAGATCATCGTGAGGTCGTTCACGACGTTGTAGTTGAACGGGTTACTCATCATCACCGTAACCGAGAAGTCGGTCTCGAGGCACGGCAGCACCTCGTGGTGCTTGGCGTAGTTGATCGAGAGGTCCTTCACCACGGTGGCGTCGATCTCCTCGACCTTGATGTCCGCGACGTAGGGGATGCCGATCTGGAGGCACACGACCTTCACCAGCTCGTGCGGGTGGATGAAGTTGCGCTTCAGGAGGATGTCGCCGATGAGGCCCCCCTCGCTCCGCTGCTGCTCGAGCGCGTCGTCGAGCTGGGCGCGCGTCAGAGACGTGTGCTTCAGGAGGAGCTCCCCGAGCTTCTCCCGGCCGTGCTCCGCGGTTCTCATGAGTTCGTTTGATAGCGTCATTTACTGCACCGATTTCCGGATTTCCTGGTAGTCCGGGGTTTCCGGCTCCGGTTCCTCGCTCTCGTCCTCGTCCCGGACGTTGACGTTGTTGAGGTTCTTGTAGTGGTCCGCGTCCGACTGGTCGAAGAGCGGCCCCTCGATCTGCTTGTCGAGCTTCGCGTTCAGCTCCTTCGAGAGCTTGGCGTTCGGGTCGCGCTGGTCCTCGTCGAACATCGTCTCCATACCCTTGCGCCGGCGCTCGAGGATCTCCTTCGAGTTCTTCGACGCGGTCTTGGCGTACGGGGAGAGGATCTTCGGCGTCATGAAGAAGAGGATGTTCACCTTCTGCACTTCCCGACTCTTGTTCTTGAAGAGCCACCCGAGCACCGGGATGTCTCCGAGGAGCGGAATCTTGTTATGGGTGACCACCTCACGGTCGCGGAGGAGGCCTCCCATGGCGATCGTGTCGCGGTCCCGGACCATCACTTCCGTGATCGCCGTCCGCGTCGTCGTCGGCCTGCCGAGGCCCGGGTCGCCGCCGGCCGAAGCCTTAAAGTCATCGATCTTCTGGTTAATCTTTAGTTTCACGAATCGCGTTACCTTGTTAATCTGCGGCGTAATCTTAAGCGATAGCTTCGCTTCCTGGTTCGTCGAACTGAACGCCTGAACCCCGCCCTGACCGATCGTCGAGTTCCGGATCGGCTCCGTGTCCCCGACCTCGAACGTTGCCTCGGTGTTGTCGAGCGCGAGGATCTGAGGCGTCGCCAGGATGTTCGTGCTCTCGTGCGAGGCGATCGCTCGGATGAGCCCGTTGATCGCGTTCACCCGCACCTCCGAGGAGCTTCCGTTCGCGCCGGCGACGCGGACCGACCGCGAGGGCCCGAGGCCGATGCCAGCGACGAAACCGCCGAGCGACTGCGGTACCCCGCTCGAGAGGAGGTTCAGGAGTCCGCTCTGGGCCGACGTCTGCGTCGTGAACCCGGACCGCTGAACGTTTCCTTCTCCGTAGGCGCCCACGTACTCTACGCCGAAGCCCCGGCGTTTCTGCACGTTCGCCTCGAGGATCAGCCCTTCAACATAGACCTGGTCGCGCGGAATATCAAGCCTTCCGATCACGTCTCTTAACGTCAACCAATCGGTCGGGGAGGCGGTGACGACCAGGGCGTTATTGTTCTTGTCGGACGTGATCTTGACCTCGGCCGAGAAGATCGGGTTTTCCCCGCTGCCGCCCCCGCCGAACGACGAGAAGCGCGAGGCGCCGCCGGCGGCGCCGCCACTCGGCTGCGCGGCCCCGGAGACAATGCTCGAGAGCGTCTTCGAGAGCTCCTCGGAGTCGCCGTAGTTCAAATAGTAGACGTGGACGCGGTTCGAGCCCGAGGAGACGAGCTTCACATCGAGCTTGTTGATCAGGTCCCGGAGCTGCTTCGCCCCCTCGGCGTTGGCCATCGCGATGATCGAGTTTGTCCGCGGCTCGGCGATGATCCGGGAGATCACCGACGTCGACTCGGTTCCGCCGACGGCGCCGGAGAACCGCGGCGTGGCGGTCCCGGGCCGGCCTCCGGTGCCGCCGCTCCCGCCCTTCATGATGTTGTCGAGGAGCTTCGCGATCTCCTGCGCCGAGGAGTTCTTGACCTTCACGATCTGGAGCGACTCCTCGTGGCCCGGGACGTCGAGGAACTTGACCATCTTCGCCAGGCGGTTAATATTCGAGCCGGTGTCGGCGATGATGATCGTGTTGGTCTGCTTGATGTCGATGATCCGGCCGTAGCGCGACATAAAGGGCCGGAAGTTCCGCGCGATCTCCGCGGCCGAGACGGACTTCAGCGAGATGACCCGCATGACGTAGTTCTCCGTGTCCGGCGTGTAGTTTCCGGTGTAGATCTTCGTCGGCGTGTAGCGGATGTCGCGGGCGTTGATCACCTTGTAGAAGGCGCCGGTCTTGATGAGCGAATAGCCGGCCATGTTGAGCGCGGCGAGGTAGGCCTTCCACGCGTCGCCGACTGTGATCGGCGTCGGCGCGATGATCGAGACCTTGCCCTTTACGTCCTTGTCGAGGATCAGGTTGATCCCCGTGAGCTTCTGCATGTGCCGCGTGATCTCCATGATGTCCGTGTCGGGGAAGTCGAAGCTCTCGACGATCTCCGGGCCGAAGGCCGTCTCGGGGTTCAGGTTCACGTACTTGTTCCCCTTCGGGGCGCGGGTGGCCCCGGCGGGCGCGTGCCGGTCGCCGAACGTCGTCTGGTTCGCCTCGTCGTCGAGGTCCGGTTCGAAAGCCGAGTCGTTCTCGGCCTCCTCGGACGCCGCCGGCGCGTTGTCGGCCGCGGCCTCGATGTTCTCGGCCGCCTTTAGCGCCGCGGCGGCGTCCTCGGCGGACATCGAGTCAAGGTCCGACCCGGCGGCGCCGGGGCCCGCCGGCGGCGCGCCGTTCCCGGGGTTCGTGTTGAACCGGGTCTGCGAGCGGTACTTGTTGAACTGCGCCTGGGCCTCGAAGTTCCCCAGAAGCAGGGATACGAAGAGGAGGGAGTTCACGAGAGGCTTCTTCTGACGTCTTGTCTTGTTCACCGGTCGTCCTTATTTCTTAATATTGTAGTCGAGCACGGACTCGGACCCTTCGCGCCTGACTCCTAGCTGAAGCTTGTCCAAGTTCTTAATCCGGGCGAATAGCCCCATGACCTCGTTCAGATCGTAGATCGGTTTGCCGTTGATGCTGGTGATGATGTCCTGGTCCTGAAGCCCGAGGTACGGGAAGATCCCCTGGGGATCCATCTCCGTCATCTTAAACGCGAGCGTCCCGTCGGGGTTCTGGATCTTCACGGCCCGGGCCTGAGTCAGGATCGAGGCGATGTCCTTCATCTTCTCGTCGAGGAGGGTCTTCGAGATGGTGAACTTGTTCCCGGCGTTTTCGATCCCCGGCATCTTCTTCGTGAGCGTGTATTGTCGGCTCTGCGCCGGGGTCATGACGGAGATCGGCGACTGCGCCTCCCGCGCCTTGTCCGAGGCGATCGACTCGCAGACGCCGTTTTCGAGGTTCTTCACGAGGATCTCGAGCCGGGTGATCTTGAAGATCTTCGCGAGGTTCGAGATCTGGTCGCCCTCGCGGACCTCCTGGAGCTGCCGGTCCCCGCGGACCTGCACTGACGCGAGCGACTTCACCGTGTCCTGGAGGACGACGGTGTTCACGAGCTTGATCGGGAGCGTGCTCTCCTGCTCGGCCGCGTCGCACTTCGTGTCCGCGGGCTTCTTCTTTCCGCCGAGGCCCGTGTTGGTGCGGAAGATGTTGATCCCGCGCACCTGGGCGAGGGTCCCGACGTTGAAGTCATTCTCGAGGTTGATCGCTGCCTCGTAGCTACGTGCGGCGCCGAGCGCCGGAGGCCCCTTGAGGTAGAGCGCGGTGATCTTTCCGAGGGCGTAGGTGACGAGGCCGATGACGGTGACGAGGCCCACCTGGTGGATCGTCTCTCGCGCCTCGCGCGAAAGGAGCCGTTCGATGTTCTTCGACAGGTTCGGCGAGAGCGCGAAGACGCCGTCGCCGGCCCGACCCTTCATTCCCTCGGGGAGCTTCAGGCCCCCGAGCCGCGAGCGGAGAACCGCGAGGCGGTCGCGGAACGTCGGCGCGCCGAGCTCGCCGAGCTCCTCCGAGAGAGAAGCGACGCCGGTTCGCTCCTCGTCGGCGCGGCGGCGGCCCAGCTTCGGAAGCCGGAGGACGAGCGACGGGAGCGCGAGCTTCGGTAGCCTCGAGCGCCAGGACGCGCGCGGCGCCCGGAGGTCCGGGTTCGTGCGATCGGCGTCGACCTCGTCGACGATCTCCTTGTCCGCCGAGACCTGGTCCTCGTCGAGGATTTCCTCCTGATGAGAATCGGTCCGGTTTCGGCGGGAGAGCTTTCTGAGGAAGTCTTTGAATTTATTTATCATCAATTAATTGTCATCAAAATTGCTGTTCTGTGCAAGTGCCGGCACGGACATTAAGTCCCAGCGGTTCGCTCGGGCTTTCGGTTCTCCGACGAACCGGGTCTGGCTCTCCTGTGCCGCCGCACACGAAACTGCCCGAAACGCTGTATTTTATTCCCAAGGGACCTTATAATCATAGTTATATTCCCCATCTTTCTAAAGAGGCTTGTATGTCAGCAAACGAAAATTTCAAAGAAATTCCATCGATCGTCGCCAGCATGTTCTACGGCGAGGTTCACGAGGACGAAGTTTTCCCGTTCCCGCACTTCTCCGAAGCTCAGGTCGAGATGGCGAAGGCGATGGTCGACGCCGTCGAGAAGTTCGCCTCGGCGAGCGTCGATTCGGTGAAGTTCGACCGCGAAGCGAAGATCCCGACGGAGGTCCTCGCGGGGCTCGCGGGCCTCGGCCTCTGCGGCCTCGGTGTCGGCGAGGAATACGGGGGCCTCGGCCTCGATACGACGCTCTACGCCCGGGTCTTCTCGCAGGTCGCCGGCATCGACGGCGCGATCGCGACGACGCTCGGCGCCCACCAGTCGATCGGCTACAAGGCCCTGATGAACGAGGGGAACGAGGAGCAGAAGAAGTTCTGGCTCCCGAAGCTCGCGAGCGGCGAGGTCTTCGCGGCGTTCTGCCTCACCGAGCCGGGCTCCGGCTCCGACGCTTACTCGATCAAGACCAAGGCGACGAAGAACGCCGACGGCACCTACACGATCAATGGCCAGAAGCTCTGGATCACGAACGGAGGCCTCGCCGGCTTTTACTCGGTCTTCGCGAAGACCGAGCACGACGACGGCAAGGGCGGGAAGACGGAGAAGATCACGTGCTTCATCGTCGAGAAGGAGCGCGAGGGCGTTTCCTTCGGCGAGAAGGAAGACAAGATGGGGATCCGCGCCTCGGAGACCCGCGCCGTCTACTTCGACAACGTCACGGTCCCGGCGTCGAACATCATCGGCGAGCCGGGCAAGGGGTTTAAGATCGCGATGAACGTGCTGAACACGGGCCGCCTCTCACTCGGGTCCGGCTCCGTCGGGGGCATGAAGATGATCCTGAAGCTCGCGACGAACCAGGCCAAGACGCGGAAGCAGTTCGGCCAGACGATCGACTCGTTCGGCCTCATCCAGGAGAAGCTCGCGACGATGGCCGCGAACATCTACGCCTGCGAGTCGATCGTCTACATGACCACCGGGAAGATCACCCAGGGGATGCACCAGTTCGAGCACGAGTCGGCGATCTGCAAGGTCTACTGCTCGGAGAAGCTCTGGGACACGATCGACAAGGCGACGCAGATCGCGGCCGGGAACGCCTACATGAAGGAGTACCCGTACGAGCGGATCATGCGCGACTGCCGGATCAACCTCATCTTCGAGGGGACGAACGAGATCCTCCGGATCTTCACCGCGCTCTCGGGGATCAAGGGCCCGTCCGACGACCTGAAGGAACTCGGGAAGATCGCCGACGTGTCGAAGGCCTTCCAGGATCCGATCAAGTCCGTCGGCATCCTCTCGGACTTCGCGAAGAAGCGGATGTCCAAGCGCTTCGGCAACAAGACGCTCACGAAGGTCCACCCGTCGCTCGAGGGCCACGGGAACCACTTCGTCTCGATGCTTAAGGACTTCGCGATCGCCGTCGAGAACACGATCATCAAGTTCGGCAAGAACATCATCGGCAACGAGCTCCTCCAGATGCGGATCGCGAACATGGCGATGGAGCTCTACGTCCAGCTCTGCGTTCTCTCGCGGACGACGGCGATCCTGAACAAGGCGGGGGTCTCGGATAAGGACAAGGAGTACGTGACCCTCATGACCGAGCTGGTCATGCGCGACAGCCGCCAGACGTTCACGAAGAACTACAAGCGGCTCAACTCAAGCTACGATAAGCTCATCCCGAAGATCTCGAAGGCGGTGAGCGAGCGCGATGGCTTCGGCTTTGACATCATCGACTTCTAGCCTCCGGGGGCCCGCGCTGGCGGGCCTCCTCCTTGGGGTCGTCGCCTGCGCGGCCCAGGAGCGCCGGGCCTCGGACGAGGACGACCTGCGCCTCGCCGGGGAGCTCGATGCGCTTACGAAGAAGGTCCAGACCGTGAACTACGGACCGACCGTCCGCGCCGGCGGCGCCTTCGAGGACCGGACCGAGGCCCTGGGGCTCGCGGGCCTCCAGGCCGTCGCCCTGAACGCCGTCGACCTCGACCGCGACGGCCGCGCCGACCTCGCGATCCTGCCGACCTACTACTCGCGGCCCCGGTTCTTCCTCTGGAACGACCGCGCGGCCCGCTTCGAGCGCTGGGACCACGATCCGCTCCCCGAAGACTTCAAGGCGAGCTTCATGGTCTTCGCCGACCTGAACCGGGACAGGATCCCGGACCTCCTTTCGGGGGTCCTGAACCAGCGCTCGGAGGTCAGCCAGATCCCCGTCAAGTACTACGCGGGCCGGCTCGAGCAGGGGAAGCTCCGCTTCGCGGAGGTCGCCGACGCCCTGAAGCTCCCGGCCGAGCCGACCTCGGGCCTCACCGTCGTCGACTACGACCTCGACGGCTGGCCCGACGTCTTCGTGTCCAACTGGTTCGAAAACCGCGGCGGCCAGTACCTCCCGGTCGCCGACCGGCTCCTCCGGAACCGCGAGGGGAAAAAGTTCGAAGACGTGACGGCGCTCCTCCTCGGCGAGGCGGACAAGGCGGCGGACCAGCTCTACCCGCCGAACGCGCGGCCCACCTACGGCGCGGCCACCTGCGACGTCGACCAGAACGGCTGGCCCGACATCCTGACCGTTTCCTCGTCGGGGCACAAGAACAAGCTCTGGATGAACCTCAAGGACCCGGCCACTGGGGAGCGCTTCTTCGAGGACATCGGGCCCGTCTCGAACTACGCCTCCGATCCCGACGGGAGCCTCATCCCCACCGGCGGCGGCCGCTCGTTCTTCAGCGCCTGCACGGACTACAACGACGACGGCCTCATGGACGTCTTCCTAGGCGAGCTCTCCCACGCCTACGACAACGACTCGGTGGACCGCTCGAGCATCCTCACGGGCTCGCGGGAGACCTACCCGCCATTTTTCCTCCGCACCGAATACGTGAGCGACGCGTACTCCGAGGGCTGGAACCAGGGGGATCGCCGGGGCGTCTGGGCCGACTTTAACCTCGACGGCCGGGTCGACCTCCTCGTCGACAACTCGGGTTTTCCGCCGTACTCGCGGCTCGTGCTCTTCGAGCAGGACGAGGCGCGGGCGTTCGTGAACGTTGCACCCCAGGCGGGGATCGACGTCGTAAACCCCGCGGCCACGATCACCCTCGACGTTAACCGCGATGGCCTCCCGGACATCCTCACGGCCCAGAACAACATCCGCCAGGCGGAGATCCCCCCGCGGCTCTACTTCTTCCAGAACACCGGACGGGTCCCGGGCCGCCGGAGCCTCACCGTGCACCTGGAGCCGGCGAAGGCGAACACGGACGGCCTCGGCGCCATGGTCATGCTCTACACGCAGTCAAAGACCGGGAAGGTCGTCCAGCGGCGGTGGTCTGAGTATTCGCAGGGCGGACTTCCGTCTCAGAACGAGGCCGGCGTCCGCTTCGGCATCCCCGAGGGCGTGGAGGCGGTCGGCGTGAAGGTCCGCTGGCCATACCGGAAGACCGGCACTGGGAGCGACGGCGCGCCGCTCGAAAAACTCTACCCCCTAAAGGGCCTCCTCGGGCGCCCGCACACGGAAGTCACCGTCTCCGAAGACGGAAGCATCAGGTAGGTCCTCAGGTGTGTTGGACCTTGATGAGGTCGACGAGCTGGCGGATGTGCTCGGGCATGTGCTGGAAGTTCAGGCTCGAGAGGTGGATATGCTGTCTCTGGAGGCCTTTCAGCTCGTAGGACTTCAGGTTCGCGTCGCCGACAGTGTGCGCGGGGACGATGGCGACGCCGACGCCCTTCGAGACGAGCTTTAGGATTGTGGTGATCGAGTTGACGACGACGATCTTCGCCGAGCGCTTCTTGTAGAGCTGGAACAGGTGGTCGTGCTCGGAGTAGACGATCCAGGGTTGCTCCGGGGCGTCCTTCGGGTTCAGCTCGGTCTTGCTCACGAGCACCATCTTTTCCTCGAAAAGCTTGAGCGAGCTCGCGAGCTCGCTCTGGATGTTCTCGGTGGTGAAGATGAGGTCGTACTTTCCGCTGTGGAGCTTTTCCTTCAGGAGCTCGAGCGTGTTCACCTCGACGGCGAGCTGGTGCGCGCTCTTCCGCGAGAACTCGACCATGACGTCGTTGAACCAGGTCTCTAGGAGGCCGTGGAGGATCCCGACGCGGATGACCTTGTTCATGTGGCCGAAGAAGATGTCCTGGAGCTTCCCTTCGAACCGCCCGAGCTCGTCGAGGAGGGCCTGGCCCTTCTCGGTCAGGAGGACCTTCTTCGACGAGCGGATAATCAGCTGGTCGCCGACGGATTCCTCGAGGAGCTTGATCTGCCGCGAGACCGCGGACTGGGCGATGTTCAGCTCCTGCGCGGCCTTCGAGAAGTTCAGGAACCGGGAGGTGACCATGAAGGCCTTGAGGTAGCGGTAGTCGAGGGAGATCTCTTTCATTTCTTCGCCCAGGGGGGGAGGCGGCCCTCGTCCTTGAAGAACTTGCCCCGGTGCTGGCCGTCGGCGGCGTTCTTTACGATGAACCCTTCCTCGTTGTTAGAGGTATCCAGGAGATAGTCTAGCTCGAGTTCCTGCGTATAGAAAGCCGTAAACGGATCCATCAGCACCGTCAGCTCGAAGCCGATCAGCGGGTAGTCTTTCTTGAGGACGAGGTCGTCGGGGTGGAGCTCGGAGAAGCCGGTGTCGTAGGTGAACCCCTCGCAGCCTTTTCCGCCGATTTTGATCCGAAATGAGAGGCCCTCGAGGGTGTAGTCGTTGTCCTGAATCACCTGGATCTGCCGGACGGCGCTATCCGTCACGAAGAGCTTGATGTCTTGAGCGGTAAGTGTTTTTTCCATGGGGCCTACTCTAGCAGTTCTTTTGAATATTGTCTTTAGACGGCCCAAATCTTATGCTTACTCCATTGCGCTGGAGATGAAACATGAAGGCCCACTACCTCGTCGAGATCGAAACCCCCGCCCACCACATCGTGAAAGTCCGCCTCCGGATCGAGGACGTCGCCAGTGACACCGTGAAGGTCTTCCTCCCGTCCTGGAGCCCGGGCTCGTACCTCATGCGCGAGTACGCCCGCCACGTCCGCTGGTTCCAGGCGACCCAGGCGAA
>JBILTI010000396.1:0-2900 GCA_044371595.1 Bacteriovoracaceae bacterium | reverse complement strand
AGGCGTACCTCTTCGTCGCCGGCGGCAACGTCGACCAGAAGTACAAGGACCAGATCACCGAGCGCGTCACCTTCGCGCCGACGCTCCTCGACGTAAAGAACTATTACTACCTCCTCGACGCCTTTTGTCTTCCGGCGCACATCGAAGAGTTTGGCCGGAGCGTCCTCGAGGCCATGGCCTGCGGGATCCCGGTAGTCGCCTCGGCCAAGGTCGGCGCGAGCGAGATCATCCGGGGCCTGGGCCGCGACCTCGTTCTCCCGGAGCTCTCCCGGGACCAGCTCGTCCGGACGCTCAAGCGGCTCTTCGACCGGAGCTTCTACGAAGCCGTTCGCGTCGAGAACCAGGCCACGGCGCGCGGGTTCGCCGCCGAGGCGCAGAACCAGAAACTCGAGGCCGTGCTCAAGGCCCACCACATCTTATAGGACATCCATGGCGAACAACCCCCGACACCTCCGCCCTCCGCTGACCAGCACCTACGACTTCCTCCGCTACTACGCGGAGTCGAAGTGCGCCCGGGGGGAGCGGGTCCTCTGCCTCCAGGTGGGTGCCAACGACGGGAAGACGAACGACCCGGTCTACGAGTACTTCACGAACTACGGCTGGTCCGGGATCCTCGTCGAGCCGCAGCTTGACGTCTTCGAGCAGGGGCTCACGAAGACCTACGCCGGTAACGCGAATGTCATCCTCGAGAACGTGGCCCTCGGGAAGACCGAGGGCCAGCTTCCGTTCTACCGGGTCGCGGTTTCGAAGGCGCGCTGGGCGACGGGGCTTTCGAGCTTTGACCGGAAGAGCCTCGAGGGGCACATCGAAAACGGCTACATCCTCCGGAAGGCGAAGGAAGAGGGCGTTCGGATCCCCGAGAACCACGCCGAGCTGATCGAGACGGTTTCCGTACCGACGGTCACGGTGGAGGGGCTCCTCGCCAAGCACCGGGTTTCGAAGCTCGACGTCGTCTGCATCGACACCGAAGGCTACGACTTCGAGGTGCTGAAGCTCGTCGACCTGAAGCGCCTCGCCCCTGAGGTGGTCTTCTTCGAGAGCAAGAACCTCTCCGACGCGGATTTCTCCGCGGCCAAGGCGCTCCTGACCGACGCCGGATACCGGCTCTTCTGGGAGAAGGGCGATACGCTCGCCATCCGGTATCCGTATCCGGTCTTCGAGCGGGTCAAGGGCTGGATCCGGGCGTTTTCGAAGAAGCTCTAGAACCGGTAGAGGAGATCCGTAAACGGCGTCGTCTCCTCGTCGTAGAAGTGCTTGCTCTCGAGCACCCGCGCGGAGACGAAGGTGAAGTGGGGCCGCAGGAGCCGCTGGTACCGTTCCCGGCTCCGGTGGCGGGCGTACTCGTCCCGGAACTCGAGCTCCGAAACCTGGCGACCCAGTTCGACGTCGGTCGGCACCGTCAGGTATAAGTGCTTTATCCGCCGCGCGAGGACGGGGATGATCTCCTTCAGGTCCCGGTCCGAGAGGTACTGGAAGACGGACGTGCAGATGCCCAGGTCAAACTTGTTTTCCCGGCGGTTCGTGCGGCACCAGGTCAGAAGGTCTTCCTCGTAGAGCCGGAGCTCGGTCGAGGGGACCGGGCGGAGCTTGTCGGGCCTGGCCTTTTTAAAGGCGTAGGGCGAGGGCTCGATGCCGACGGCCGTGTGGGGCTTAAACGCGCGGAGCATCTCGCGGAAGAGGTGGCCGTAGCCGAAGCCCAGGTCGACGATCGTGCTCACGTCGACGTGCTCCAGCGAGAGGTAGGCCTGGAGGTAGCGGACGTGGTCCCTGGCGTTTCCGATGCCGTCCATGGCCATGGGGTCGGAGTAGTTTTTGTCCCAGTAGGTTTTATCGAAGGGCATGGTGGGCCTTGGTTAGCGGTGGGAGGCGAGGTCTCGGAAATCGGCGACGACGGTGACCGCGAGGCCCGCGAGGCGCCGTTCCCAGTCCGTCCAGGAGCAGTGCCCGGAGACGAAGACGAAGTCGAACCCGAAGTGGGCGGCGGTCTTGTAGTCCACCTCCGAGTCGCCGTAGAAGACGGCGGGACCCCGGAGTTGAAGCCTATCGATGATGTCGATCTTCTGCTCCGGTCCACCCCAGACGCTTTCGAAGTGGATCAAAAGTCCCTTTTCGTTCAGGATCTCGACGAGGTCGTCGTGGTCGCCGGCGGAAACGACGAATTTCCTGGACCGCGGCGGTAGCGAAGTGAGGTAATCCTCGACGCCCGGGATGAGGGTCGCCGCCTTCATCTTCTTGAGATTCAGCTCCCGGAAGAGGTCGAGGGCCCGGGCGAACTCCTCCGGGGTCGGCCCCCGCCCGAGGATCTCATTAAAAAAATGCTCGAACTTCCGGCGGCGGTTCAGGCCCCCGTGCTCCCGGTGAAACGCGAGGAGGTCGTCGGCGTGGGCCGGAGAGATCATCCGCGCAACGTCGTGGAAAACCTCACCCTTGATCCCGTTCGAGTCGAGGATCACGCCGTCGCAGTCGAAGATGTGGATTTCGACGCTCGCGAACCTACTCATTATTAATTTCGTGGATCACTTCCAGGATGCCCTGACCGAAGTCGACGAAGTCGGGCGTTGTCATCTTCATCCCGGCCTTCGGATGGTAGCGGTACGGAGTGATCTCGTAGTGGTCCCCGATCTCGGAGGAATAGTCGATCGTGATCTTCTTGTTGATGATCTCACCGATCATGGCGACGAGCTCGTTCTGCGTGATCGACTGCGTACCGGTGATTAAGAGCGACTGCCCGTTGTACTTATCGTCGAGACAGTCGATGCTCATTCGCATAGCGTCGTAGATGTGGATATAATCGCGCTTCGCCCGGCCCTCGCTCTTGAGCGTAACCCGACCCTTCGTCATGATCTCCTCGACGTAGCGGCGGAGACCGTTCCATTTCTGGGCCCGGCCTCCGTAGAGGG
>JBILTI010000395.1:0-2926 GCA_044371595.1 Bacteriovoracaceae bacterium | reverse complement strand
AACATCATTTTGAGACATAAAAAAACCTCTTAAGGTGGTTGACCTTAAGAGGTTAATTAGTTTTTTTTGAGTGGCCTAGGCTTACTGTGTCACTTGTGTACAATAGTAAGCCCGAACGGGTCCCTCTTTTATTTCTGGGCCCTGATGAAGTCGAGGACGCCGGCGGCGATCGCGCGGGCGAGGTCGTCGAGGTACTTCTCCTGGTTGACCTTCTGGAGCTCCTTCGCATTCGAGACGAAGCCCGCTTCGATCAGGAGGCCCGGCCGCTTCGACAGGGCCAGCACGTAGAAGAGGCCCGGCTTCACCCCCCGGTCGGTTACCCGGTGCGCCGCGATCGCGGGCCGCACGCTCTCGTGGACCGCGCGGGCGAGCTGCTTCGAGTGGGTCACGGTCTGCTGCACAACCAGGTCGACGAGGATCTGGTTAACGATCAGTTCCTCCCCCTTGAGGTTCAGGTTCTCCGCACGCTCGACCTTGTTGGCCGCGACGTTCGAGTTGTTGTCGAGGTAGTAGATCTCGAAGCCATGGCTCGCGGCGTTCGTCGACGAGTTGAAGTGGATCGAGAGGAAGAGGTCGGCCTTGACGATGTCGGCGAGGTCCGCGCGCTCCTGGAGGCTCACGGCGCGGTCGAGGCTTCGCGTGAGGTAGGCGGTGGTGCTTCTTCCGAGGTGGTCCTTGACCTTCGTCGCGAGTCGGAGCGAGAGGTCCTTCTCGAAGACCTTCCGCCGCTTCGCCGGATCGAGGTGCCCCACGGCGCCGATCTCCTCTCCCCCGTGGCCCGGGTCGATGAGCACGACCTTGCCGGCGGCGGCGGCGGAGACGAAGAGGAGGAGGAGGGGGGGGAGGAGGCGCATAGGTTAGTAGGCTTTCTTAAGCTTGTGCCGGGGGAAGTAGAAGGCCAGGATCTGCCGGTAGTCGTAGCCGCGCTTCGCCAGCTCGAGGGCGCCGAGCTGGCACAGGCCCACGCCATGGCCGTACCCGGCCCCGTGGACCAAGAACTCGTTGTTCTTCGTCGTCATGGTGAAGTTGTTCGACGGCAGCGTCTCGCGGCCAGCGAGGTTCCGGAGGTAGGATTTCTTGATGATGTGGAGCCGGTCGCCGACGTAGAGCCGGAGCTCGGAATTGTGGATCGAGTCGGGCATGAGCCGGACGTCGACACCGGAGACCTCGTCGGCGTAGTATCGCCGGAGCACCTGGTCCACCATGGTCGTGAGCTTCTGGCCCTTCAGCTGGTAGCGCCAGTCCTTCATGCCGGTCTTGCTGCAGAAGGTACAGTTGACCGACCGGTACCCTTCCTCGACCCCGCCCCAGACCTGGTCGGGCCGGAGCGTCTTTCCCCCGCACTTCGAGTGGAAGAACGCCGGCGCCACGCGGCCCGAGGGCCCCACCAGGATCTCCCCCTGCGTCTCGCGGGACGCCTGGACGGTGTTCCTGGTGACGTCTCGGACCGTCCCCGAGACCTGGTCCTTCTCCGAGGACTCGAGGTGGTAGAGCCGGTCGACGCTCTCGATCCCCATCCCGCGCTTGATGCGGTCGTAGGCGTAGGTGCGCGCGGCGACGGCCTGGGCCTTGAGCGCCTCGACGGGCCAGGTGCCGTTCATCTCCTTCGCGAGGAGCGTCGTCAGGTAGGCCTCCATCGGCACCAGGTTCACAAGGTCGCAGCTCTCCTGGCCCGGGTTCGTGAGCAGCTGGAGCTCACCCTTGTACTTCTGCTTCCCCCAGGAGATGAGGCCCGTCGGCGAGCTCAGGGACGCGACGAGGAGCGGGTTCCGCGGGAACGTCTGCCGGCCCCGCGCCCGGGAAGGCGCGCAGTTGAAGGAGAGCTTCTTCCGGCCCTGGTACTGCTGCGAGCGGTTCTGCGTGTGGATCGTCTTCTGGAGGTCGATCCCCTCGACGATGATGTTCTTCAGGGACTTCGCGATGAGGACCTTGACCTCGGGGACGGCGGCCCGCGCCGGTGCCGTGACGAGCAATGAGAGAAGCAAACATCCTGTCTTCGACATTAATTCCCTTTCCGTGGAAATTAAAAGTACCCAACCCTATTTAACCACAAGTCGACGTAATCTACGGAAGTTTTTTCAGGTGCCGCATGATTTTCTGCATGTCGGCCCAGGCCGTTTTCTTCATGTTTTGATTGGTCTCGATGATGCTCGGATGGAAGAGCGGGACCACCGGCACGGTGCCCGCGGCGCCGAGGTTCCGGGGGAAGAACTGGCCGTGGACGAGCGATAGCCGATCGCCGGACTTGAGTACTCGGGCCGTCGCCGTCGCGCCGAGGGTAACGACGACCGCGGGCCGGTAGAAGGCGGCGAGGGCCAGGACGTCGGCCGCGAAGTCCACCTCGTCGCCGCCCTCCACGGGGAAGACGAGGACCTCGTCCGGCGCGAGCTTCATGGCGGCGATCATGCGGCCGAAGAGCTCTGCCGTCTTGGCGGGAAAGCCGGCCAGGAGTTCGTTGTCGCCGCCGCCCGCGAGCTCGCCCGCGACCTCCTCCCAGGGGCGAAACCGTTCGGAGACGAAGAGCACCTGGACGGCGCCGGGGACCTTGCCCCGGAGGACCAGGTCGAGGAGCCGGGAATCGAGCCGGAGCCGGGCCCGGAGCTCGGCGGCCGAGCCGAAGAACGGGATCTCCTCGGCCGCGGGACCGGTCTGGACGTGGACCTCGCCGCCGGGCACCTTGAGGACCGGCGTGTTCTCTTCGCGCGCCCGTTCGACGGCGAAGCGCTCGAGGGACTCGAGGACGTGGGCCCGCTCGGAAAAGCCCGCCGCTGGAGTCGCCGGGGCCTCTGCCAGCGGGTCCCGGTGCTCGGGACGGAACCAGCTCGTGTCTCCGAGAAGCGCCTCCCCGAAGGTCCGCGGAGCGCCGGGGCTCCGGAGGCCCAATAATTTCTGCTTAAATATTCCGTCCATTCACCTTTTCTAGCAT
>JBILTI010000394.1:0-2928 GCA_044371595.1 Bacteriovoracaceae bacterium | reverse complement strand
GAAGGCCTACGACGACATCAAAGCCTACTTCGCCGGAAAGACCGAGGTCTACGAGAACATTCACCGGATGCGCCACGCGGACGGACACTGGGTCTGGATCCTGGACCGGGGCCGGATCAGCGAGTACGACGCGGAAGGAAAACCGTTCCGTTTCACCGGTACGCACCTCGAGATCACCGACTACAAAGAGGAGCAGCTCCTCTTCGAAGAGACGCAGCGGATGGCGAAGATCGGCGGCTGGGAGCTCATCGCCGAGACGGGGAGGACGGTCTGGACGCCGGAGACCTACCGGATCCATGGTGTTCCGGTTATCACTCCCACCGATCGGATCATGGGGATCGACTTCTACGCGCCCCACGAGCGGTCGCGGATCGGTCGCTACGTCAACGAGTGCCTCAAAGGGAAGGCCTTTCACGACGTCTTCGAGTTCACCGACGCGAACCACAACCGCAAGTGGGTCGAAGTCCTCGGAAGGCCTATCACCGATGCCGCCGGAAAGGTCTATAAGATCCTCGGGACGTTCCAGGACGTCACGGAGAAGATCGAGATCCGCAGGAACCTCGAGGAGGCCGAGCTCGCCGGTGGGATCGGCAGCTTCACCCTGAACCTTAAGACGAACCAGTCGATCTGGTCGAAGGGCCACAACGTCCTCTTTGAGTTCCCCGAAAACGTGAAGCCGGAATTCGCGCTCTTTCTCTCGAAGCTCCACCCCGATGATCGCCATCTTCCCTTGGCGGTCATCGACGAAGCGCGCGCCCGGGGCGCCCCGAACTTTCGGATCAAATATCGCGTCGAGCTCCGGGACGGCGGGTATCGATTCATCGAAGGGAAAGGGACGATCACCTACGACCGGGACGGCGCCCCGGAGCTGATCCGCGGGTTCGTCCAGGACGTCACCGAAACTACTATCCTGAACCAGAAGCTCGAGGAGGAGCGGCTCGTTTCGATCCACTCCGCGAAGCTCGCGAGCCTTGGGGAGATGGCCGCGGGGATGGCACACGAGATCAACAACCCGCTGGCGATCATCATCGGAAAACTCGCGTTCCTCCGGGACTTCAAGGACGACGAGGAGAAATTCTCCGCCCACGTCGCCGCGATCGGGAAGTCCCTCGGCCGGATCGAAAAGATCGTTAAAGGTTTGAGCATGTTCTCCCGGACGACGGCCCTGAACGAGTTCAAGCACGAGGCCCTCGCGGGGATCGTCGCCGAGTCACTTGCGCTGATCCAGCCTAAGGCGGATCGTTTCTTGACCCCCATCACCGTCGATGTCGACCCCGAGCTTCGCATCTTCTGCGACGCCATCGAGATCGAGCAGGTCCTCGTTAACCTCCTGAGCAACGCCATCGACGCGGTCAAAGCGCGCGCCGAACGCTGGGTCACGGTCCGGGCCTTCGCGGACGGGGACGCCGTCGTCCTACAGGTCATCGACGCCGGCCCGGGCCTGGGCCCGGAGCTCGAACGGAAGATCTTCCAGCCATTCTTTACGACGAAGGAGGTCGGCGAGGGAACAGGCCTCGGCCTCTCGATCGCGAAGGGGATCCTCGACTATCACCAGGCGGACCTGCGGGTTAACCGGTCCCTACCGAGCACCTGCTTCGAGGTGCGATTTCCAAAGCCGCCGCGGGCCGCGGGGTAGTAACTTTTCTAGGGTGTCGTTTAGGGTGGTGACATCCCTTCCTCCGGTTAGCACATTACGGGGAAACCATGATCCAGCGCCCCCGATGCGATCGCTTCTCCGCGCCCTCTTCGCCCTCGGAACCACTGCCGCCGCCGCGGAGACCGAGCTCGACCGCCCCAATCCTGAAGGCGAAGATCGTTCAACAGGTGAACCTCGAGAACCTCATGTTCAACCTCTGGTACGAGCTTTTCTCCGGCCACTTCCAGGACGAGGTCGGGAACGCCCGCAGTGGGGGAACAGGCCGACGTAAACCAAGAGCTACATCGCGACTCCGCCCCGAGTTCTCGAGGCGCGGCAGATCACAAGGGGAACCACGAGTACGTCTTCGTCCTGGGGAAATACGGCTTCCGGTCGCCGTACATCAATCAGAACCTGGACTACGACGCCCGGCTGGTCCTTCCGACGGACTTGTCGTCCGAGAACCTGCGGAACGCCCGGCCCCGGGAGGGTCCGCGGGTCAAATCACTTATAATCAACGACGCCACGTACGGACATTCTCAGGGCCGCGACAATTACCTGAAGGTGTTCTGCGTATCGAAGTAGGTCACCGCTCCCGCTAGCGGGCGAGGTGCGGCGTGAGGTTCTCGAACGCGAGCTCCGCCGGGAGCTCCGACGGAAGCCGCGGTGCCTGCGTAGCCGCGGGGATGGCGCCGGTTTCGATGCGGCGGGCGTGGATGATCTGCTCTTCGACGTGAGCGATGTAGCGTTCTCGTTGTTTGGCGGTGAGCCGCCGGTAGGTATCGGCGGCGCGGACGATGGCCGGGTTCGATTGATAGAACTGGCTGAGGGGCTTGCCTGAGTTGAGGTCATAGAACAGGTGACTCACTTCCGCCGCCGTATTGATCCGCGGGCCCCGCGCCTGGAACTCGGCCTGGAGGCCGCTCTTATAGCGGATGTTCATGTGAAACGAGGTGTACCCGCTGGGAGACTCGTTTGCGATGCCGCTCCGGACAACGATCGGTGGAGGAACCTTCGCCCCGGGGGTGCGCCGGAGGGTTTTGATGTATTCGGCGTCCGCGCGCACGATCTGGCGGATCTGCTCGTCGGTGAGGTACGGCGCCGCCCGATCCCCGCGGGGCCGGAAGTTCTGGATCTCCGTCACGCGATTTCCGTTCCGGATATCGATCACCACCTGGTCCACGAACTCCTGGATGAGCCGGGGATCGACGGCGCCCGCGGCGTTCACCCGGAAGTTGAGCCGGACCCCGATCCCGTCGCCGATCGTCGCGAGGGAGGTGTTTAGGCTATCG
>JBILTI010000393.1:0-2930 GCA_044371595.1 Bacteriovoracaceae bacterium | reverse complement strand
TAAGATGTGTTTAGGTGGGTACCCCCGCGGCCTGGGTCGTACGGACAGCCGAGCTGCTCGAGGAGCTTCGAGCGGATGAGCGACTGGGTATTAAAGAAGAGCCCGGTCCGCCGGAGGCGCTCGCCGTCGTCGAAGATGAGCGTGTCGAAGCGATCCGCGGCGCCGGTGATCCGACGATCTTCTGGGTCCGGATCTTGATGTCCCTCGCGTTGAGCGCCGCGACCTCCTCCGGGGTGCAGTTAGGGTCACGCCGTCCGTGCACACGACGAGGTCCTCGGCGTACTTGCGCAGGTTGAGGGCCATCTCCACGCCGCGGGCCCGGCGGGCTTAGACCGCGAGCGGCTCCCCGCTGTGCTCCCAGACGTCGCAGTAGGGACAATTGTAGATGTTCTTCCCGTAGTAGTCGAGGAAGCCGGGGATCTCCGGGAGTTCGTCGATGACCCCCGTGGCGATGAGGACGGTCCGGCCCAGGAGCGTCTCGCCGCTCTTCAGCGTTACGATGAAGCCGTCGGGGATCTGCTTCGCCGTGACGGCCTCCTTCCGGAGAAACCGGACGGTTTCGTACTTCCGGAGGTTCCGGTGCGCGAACTCGAGGAACTCCTCCGGTGGAATGTCGTCGCGCGTGAGGAACGCGTGGAGCGCCTTCGAAAACTTATTTCGCGGACTGCCGCTGTCGCCGATCGCGAGGCTCCGGAGGCACCGGCCGAGGATCAGCGCGGCCTGAATTCCCGCCGGTCCTCCGCCTACAATGATCGCATCGAACACGGTCTCCTCCTCGGTTAGGCGAACTTTCCACCGGAGGGACGGGACTTTCAATGTCAGGTGCAGTATATGGACAAGCAACACGAACTCCTCCGACTGATCCTCTCGCGTTACGCGCTTCCCCGGCCCATCATAGAGGCGTACCTCCGGTGCCCGCGGCACCGCTTCGTCAAAGCGTCGTACTCGCTGGACGAGATCTACGCCGACTACCCGCTCGAGATCTTCCGGCGGGGCGAGTTCGTGTCGACGATCTCCCAGCCGTCGTTCGTCCTTCTGATGATCGACCTCCTCCGGCTGGAACCGCACCACCGGGTCCTCGAGCTCGGCGCCGGATCGGGCTGGAACGCGGCGCTCATGAGCTGCCTCTGCGCCCAGGTCGTGACCGTCGAGATCATCCCTGAGCTTGCGCGGGAGACGCGCGCGAACCTCCGGGAGCTCGGCTTCTCGAACGTCGTCGTCGTCGAGGGCGACGGGGCCTTCGGGTGTGAGGCGTACGCACCCTACGATCGGGGGATCTTCACGGCCGGGGCGAGCGATCTCCCGCGCGCCTTCTTCGCGCAGATCCGCGACGGGGGTCTCTTGCTCTTCGTACTGAAGACTAACTACGGCGACCTCCTCCTCCTCCTCGAGAAGGTCGCAGGCCACTTCGAGGAGCGTTCGCGGCTGCGCTGCTCGTTCGTTCCCGTCACCGGCGCGAAGCACGCCAACCCCCACGAAAAGATCGACGAACTCCTAATGACCCCGGGGAAGATCAAAATATTTCCAAATTCCCGAGGCGGGGGAATTGACTCAGTCTTTTCGGTTACTTAACATCAGACCTCTGATGTTTCCATTTCCGGATTGATTTGGCATATTATGCCGACACCCCACATTCACAAGGAACCTTTCATGGGATTAATTTTCTCGGCGGATGAAATTTTGAACAGATCGCGGGGCCTCACGTTCGACGACGTGCTCCTCATGCCGCGGCACTCGGAGATGAGCTCGCGCCGCTCGCCGACCCTCGAGTCGAAGGTAACCCGGAATCATACGCTGAAGACGCCGATCATCGCGGCCAATATGGACACCGTGACTGAGCACCAGATGGCGATTAAGATGGCCCAGCTCGGGGGCCTCGGAATCCTCCACCGCTTCATGTCCCCGGACGAACAGGTCCGGCAGGTGAAGCTCATGAAAGAAGCGATCGCGCCGCTGGGCCTCCCGGTGGCGGCATCGATCGGCGTGAAAGAAGAGGGGATGAAGCGGGCCGACCTCCTGGCCGCGGCCGGCGTCGAGATCCTCACGATCGACATCGCCCACGGCGACTCCGTGATGATGTTCGAGACCCTCGACTACGTTAAAAAGAAGTACCCGAAGATCGACGTGATCGCCGGCAACACGGCGACGCCGGAGGGCGTCCGGGGCCTCATCGAGCACGGCGCCGACGCGGTCAAGGTCGGTATCGGTCCCGGTTCCATGTGTACGACGCGGATCATCACTGGCTGCGGCGTTCCTCAGCTTACGGCCGTTGCCATGTGCGTCTTCGAAGCGCGGAAGTATAACGTTCCCGTCATCGCCGACGGAGGCATCAAAACCTCCGGCGACATCGTGAAGGCCTTCGCCGCCGGCGCCCAGACGGTGATGCTCGGCTCGATGCTCTCCGGTTGCCTCGAAACTCCCGGCGAAATCGAGGGCGGACGGAAACGCTATCGGGGCATGGCATCCAAAGACGCACAAGTGTCCTGGCGCGGCGAGCTTCCGACGGGGATGGCGGCCGAAGGCGAGGCCCGCTGGGTGAACTGCAAAGGCTCGGTCGAGAACATCGTTCACGAGCTCTGCGGCGGCGTCCGTTCGGGCATGACGTACCTCAACGCCTACACGCTGGCCGACATAAACAAAAATGCCCGTTTCATGGAGATGACCGCAAGTGGTATGATAGAATCAAAGCCACACGGCCTCTTCAACCAATAGGATCCGCTTGTTTTCCGATGACGCCTTCGAAACCGTCCTCACGTATCCAAAGCTCCAGGAGCGCCTCGCGGTGCGGCCCGACGACGCGGCGAAGGTGCGGAAGCTGTTCAAGGAGATCCACGGCGAGTTCTCTCCGACCGTGGTGAAGGCGGCCGCGACCTTCGTCGACGCCACCTTCGCGAAGCTCTACGACGGCGTGAACATCGAGCTCCCGGAAG
>JBILTI010000104.1:0-6396 GCA_044371595.1 Bacteriovoracaceae bacterium | reverse complement strand
GACGCGGTTGTTGATGCCGAGGATCCCCAGGGCCTTCAGGTCTCTAAAAATCATGCGGCAGCGACTCCAGCTTCTTCTTCTGGCGGACGAGGTCCCGGAACCGGAGGAACTCCGAGAGCCGGTAGCCCTTGTACTTTCCGACGAGGATCAGAAGTCCCATGACCGTGAGGAGGAGCTCCGGGTTCGTGAACATGAACATCTCGAGGGCCGAGATGAAGTAGAGCGAGTAAACGAGGACGACGATCACGAGCGTCCCGAGGAGCGTCTTCAGCGTGTTGATCATCCCCTCCTCGGTGATCATGATCGACAGCCGCTCGATGATCAGGGTGACGATCACGATCGGGAAGAACGCGAGGTGCTTGTGCGAGAAGGACGTCGCCTCGACGCTGTAGAACGAGTAGCCGAGCATCAGCAGGATGATCAGCGTCAGGATGATCGAGAGCCGCGGCACCGCGAGGAGGTAGAACTTGTCGAGGACGTAGCGCTCGCCGATGCCGATCGCGACGACCACGCCGAAGAAGAGCATGCCGAAGCCGAATGAGGTTTCCTTGAAGAACAGCGTCAGGAGGATCGGCGTGAAGATCCCGAAGGTCGGGATGCCGATGATGTTCCGGGCGATCGCCAGGACGAGAGTCCCGACGGGGATCAGGAGGATCGTCGTGAACATCGTCTGGATCGGGAGCGGCAGCCGGTAGAGGCTCAGCTTCCCGAAGATCGAGTCGGAGCGGATGACCTCCTTCTTGAACTCGGCCTTGTTGTAGCGGTTGATCCGCGCGCGCTCGGCCTGGATCGCGTAGGCGACGCGCTTCTTCGAGATGATCTTCTCGACCTCTTCGTAGTTCCGGTGCATCACGAGGAAGCCGTCGGGCCGCGCGCCGAAGTAGCCGCGGTTCGTGTCGACGGGGATCCACTTGTTCGCGAGGAAGACCTCGTTGGCGAAGGTGAAGTGGAGCTTCGTCTCCCGGGTCGCCTTCTTCCCCTCGGGCATCCGGACCATGACGACGATCCGCGACGGGACGCCCTTCCGCCGGGCCATGATGTTGAAGAGCTTCGCCTTCACGAGCGGCGACCCCTTCCCGACGTTCAGCGTCTCGTGGATCGTCTTGATGTCCGTGTTGCGCTGGATCTCTTCCTCGACGTAGTAGTAGATCTTGCGGATCAGGCTGGTCTTGTCTTCGCTCCCCTCGAGGATCGCCGTCTCGAGCGCCGCGATCGCCTCCTCGTCCTCCGGCAGGAGCGCCGGGACCTTGAGGTACTTCTCGAGGCCCTTCGGGTACGTCTCCGTGTAGTCCTTCGGGATGTTCTTGTAGGAGACCGGCGTCAGGTCCACGCGCGCCGAGTACGAGATCCGGCCCGCGATGAAGCTCTTCGACGACCACGTGGCCATCGTCGAGTCCGAGTTCCGGTCGACGAAGATCTGGTAGTCGCGGGAGCGGATCCGGTCGTCGGAGATCTTCTGCCCCGGCGCGGTCCGCGGGAGCGGAAACGCGAAGCTGTAGACGTCGCCCTTCGGGCGGACGTTCACGTGGAGGTTCCAGACGTCGTCCACCATCTGCGGGATGAGCGAGAGGTTCAGCACCTGCGACTTGTAGACGAGGACCCCGATCGGAAAGAAGATCAGGAGGGTCGTGATGAGGACGGTTAGTTTTTTCATGCGTTAATCACCCAGGACGTGTGAGCGGGCCACGTCGACGATGAAGCGTCCCAGGAGGAGGTTGCGGCCGACGAGGAACTTGTAGTCCATCTTCGAGCGGTCGTTGAGGTTTACGTTGACCTCGCGCTCGATGGCGCCGATCTTGATCTTTTCTTTGATCACGTAGCGCTTCGTGACGAAGCCGGAGGTGTTCGACACCTTCTGGGTGGAGTCGACCTTCCGGACCACCTCCACCGTCTTCCCCTCGGCGTCGACGGTCTGGAACTTCACGAAGAGCTCGCCCCGCTGCTCGACCTCTTCGATGTTCACCGCGTGCAGCGACGTGGTCTTGGCGCCGGTGTCGATCCGGGCCTTGTGCCGGAGCTTCAGGGCCGGGAGCGAGATCCACTCGATCCGGCCGATGAGGACCTTCTCTTTCAAAAGTTGCGCGTGCGACGCCGGAGCGAATCCCGCGAGCAGGAAGACGAAGAGAAAGATCACTTTCACTTTTCGGGGCCTTTTTAAAGACTGTTTAAACGCTTTCATCTTAATCCAGAAGCGCGACTCTCGGCAATAGGGTAAGGGCGGATAAGTAGCTAATTTCTAAGCAGAGTTTCGCCTCAATTTGCGGCGGTTTTATTCCGATAAAGCTACACCATCGATTGCCAAAGGAAGGAACCCATGACCTGCAAGCCGATCCCCGTCCTCGCGTTTTGTTTCGTCGCCGTCGTCGGCGCGTTCCTCGCGACGAACTACGCCCACGTGAAGTCCCCGTGGCAGTACCGGGAAGTCGCCAGCTGGAACGAGCCCGTGAGACCGCTCTACGACGCGAGCTTTAAGCTCTAGCGGAGAAACAGCTTCAGCCACCCGAGCTTTCCCTCGTACGGCGGATACCGGAGCGGCACGTCGAAGGCCGTCCCCTGCTCGAAGAGCGCCTTGTTGTGCGTGAACGTCTCGAACGTCTTGCGCCCGTGGTAGCTCCCGACGCCGCTGGGGCCGACCCCGCCGAACGGCAGGTTCGGGTTCGCGAGGTGCACCACGGTGTCGTTGACGCAGCCGCCGCCGAAGGAA
Organism: Bacteriovoracaceae bacterium; assembly: GCA_044371595.1. GTDB lineage: Bacteria > Bdellovibrionota > Bacteriovoracia > Bacteriovoracales > Bacteriovoracaceae > Peredibacter. The sequence continues at coordinate 3,692 of JBILTI010000104.1, read as the reverse complement.
ACCCGCCGGAGCACCTCCTCCCGCACGGCCGACCGTTCGGTGAAGAGATAGAACGCGAGCGGCTTGGGCCTCGCGACGATCTCCCGCAGGGTCGCCGGGAGGTCGTCGTAGGGCAGCACCGGAAGGATCGGCCCGAAGATCTCCTCCTCCATCACCGGCGACGACCAGGCGACGTCCCGGAGCACCGTCGGCGCGAGGTAGCGCTCGTCCCGGCTCCCAGTTCCACCGACGGCGACCGTCTCCCCGTCGATCAGCCGGTGTAACCGGTCGAAGTGCCGCTCGTTGACGATCCGGCCGTAGTCGCCCGACGCCTTCGGCTCGGGCCCGTAGAACCGGGCCAGCGCGGTCCGGAGCTCGGCGACGAACCGATCCTGTAGCTCGCGCGGAACGAGGACGTAGTCCGGGGCGACGCAGGTCTGTCCCGCGTTCAGGAACTTTCCCCAGGCGCAGCGCCGGGCCGCGAGCGCGAGGTCGGCGGACGCCTCGACGAGGCAGGGACTCTTCCCGCCGAGCTCCAGGGTGACCGGCGTGAGGTGCTCGGCCGCGGCCCGCATGACGATCTTCCCGACGGCCGTGCTGCCGGTGAAGAAGATGTAGTCGAAGGCCTGCGACAGGAGGACCTGCGTCTCGGCGACGGCGCCGGGGACGACGGCCACCTCGTCGGCCGGGAACGCCTCGCCGAGGACGGCCGCGATCGCCGCCGCCGTCTTCGGCACGAGCTCCGACGGCTTCACTACCACGCGGTTCCCGGCGGCGACGGCGCCGATCAGCGGCGAGAGGCAGAGCTGAAACGGGTAGTTCCAGGGAGAGATGACGAGGACCACGCCGAACGGCTCCGGGAGCACCGAGCTCTTCCCCGGGAAGAGCGTCGCCGGCGTCGGCACGCGCTTCGGCGCGGCCCAGGCGTCGACGTTCGCGAGGGTGCGCGCGAGCTCCTCGAGGACGAAGCCGACCTCGGAGACGTAGGTCTCGAAGGCGGACTTCCCGAGATCCGCGGCGAGCGCGGCCGTGACGAGCGTTTCGTTCCGGCGGATCGCGTCCCGGAGGGCGAGGAGCCGGCGCTTCCGGAGCGCGACCGGCGGCGGGCCCTGGTCCCGGTGCTTCGTCCGGAGGTCGGCGGCGATCGTGGCGAGGTTCACGCTAGTCCTCCCGCTTCAGGTACTTCACGTAGTTTCGGATGATGCTCGACTTCCGGAAGTTCTTGATCTCGGGATAGTGGAGCACGAAGGAGCTCTCGTACATGAGCGGGATCCACGGAAGGTCGTCGAAGACGAGCTCCTCCATCTCGAGGACAATCTGGTTCCGCTGGTCGGCGTTCGTCGTCACCTTGAGCCGCTCGTAGAGCGCGTCGACCTTCGGGTTCGCGTACGCGCTCTTGTTGATGCCCGGGAAGTTCGACGACACCAGGAGCTGGAGGATATTCTCCCCGTCCGGGTAGTCGAAGAGCCAGTTATCGGTGAAGAACTGGAGCTCCCCGGCGCGGCCCTTCCGGAGGAACTCGGAGAACGTCAGCACCTCGGTCCGCACCCGGAGGCCCAGGGCCTCGAGCTGCGCCTCGATGAACCGCGCTTCGAGGAGGTTCACGCCCTGGTTCCCCCGCGTCGAATACACGATCTCGGGGACCTTCGCGGGGTCCGGGAAGCCGGCCTTCCGCAGGTACTCACGGGCGAGGACCGGGTCGTGGCGGAAGCGGAACTCCTTCGCCGGCTGGTACCCGGCGATCCCCGGAACAAGGATCGAGTTGGCCCGAAGGTTGGTGTTCTGCGAGAGGACCTGGATGTACTTCTCGTAGTCGACGCCGTAGGCGATCGCCCGGCGGAGGTTCTCATTCTTCCCGAGGAGTGAGTCGCGCATGTTAAAGGCGAGCCACCGGTTCGCGAGCGTCGGGAAGTGCTTCAGCTCGACGCCGTTCTCCCGGAGCTCTGGCGTCGGCTCCCCGCGGGCGTCGCGGAGCTTCGGGAGGAACGTCTTCGGAACGGTCAGGATGTCGATCCCTCGGTCGAAGAACTTCTCCCAGCGATCGCGCTCGTTGGCCGTGACGTAGAAGCGGACCTTGTCGATGAACGGGATCCGCTGCTTGCTCGAGTCAAGGAGCTTCTGGACGTTGGCGTAGCGGTCCCCGGACGTCGGGTAGAAGTCATCCCGGTAGCCGGCGTACTTCTCGAGATCGAAGTGGAGGCCGTTGTAGCTCTTGTAGACGTAGGGGCCCGTGCCGACCATGACGTAGTCGAGGTTGTTGTTGAAGAACTCGACGAGCTCCCAGGGAACCGGGGCCGTGAAGTTCAGCGCCAGGTAGTACGTGATGTTCGGCTCGCTCTTCGTGAGCCGGATCTCGAGCGTGTGGTCGTCGAGGGCCCGGATCCCCGGGAGGTCCACGGCGGGGAGCCGGCGCCAGTCGTGCCCCACGGCCTCGCTGTAGCCGGCGAAGCCGATGAGGAGCTCCGAGAACAGGCCCCGGCCCGGGCTCTTCAGCGGATCCAGCGCCAGGCGCTTCATCTGGACGACGAAGTCCTGTGCCTTGAGGGCGCGCGGCGTGTTTCCGAAGGCCTCGCTCGGGTGGTAGAAGACGTTCTTCCGGATCCGAACCCGGACGACACGCCCCTTCTCGGAGAACAACGGGAGCCCCTCCGCGACGAGAGGCTCGACCTCGTACGGGCGCTTCAGGTAGTGGTACTGGAACAGCGGTTCGAGGACCTGCGCGGACACCAGAAGCGAGTCGTCGGTGTAGGCCTTCGCCGGGTCGAGGCTCTCGACCTTGTCGTCGAGGGCCAGCCGGAGCTCGGTCGGGCCGCCGCTGCCGAACTTCAGGTTCTTCCAGCCCCACCAGGTCAGGAATACGAGGCCCGCGGTGAGTGCGGCGACGACGATGGTTGTCTTTCTCATAGGCAAATCTCCGCGCGTTTAAACTGCGTAAAGAACGAGCCCGTGGCGGCGCCGGTCACCAGCGCCGCCGCCTCCCGGCCGGCGTTGAAGCCGAGGCCCATGCCGTGGCCGCTGAAGCCGCCGACGACGACCGTCGGCACCGGCGCCGCGAGGCGGTCGACGAACGGGAGCTCGTGCTCGGTGAAGCCCATGACGCCGGACCAGCGGTTGAGCACCGTATAGCGGAAGCCGAGCCGGTCCCGGAGGTAGTGCTCGAGGGCGTCCTGGACCGCGGGGGAGATCTTCTCGAAGTCGCCGGTCTCGCCGGCCTCGTCAACGAGGCGCTTGCCGCCGATCACCAGGACCTTCTCCTGGGTCTTCCGCCAGTAGACGCGCTCGAGGGGATCGTAGTAGAGCCCCGGGCCGTCGAACTCAGACTCGAGCTCCACAGCGAGCATCTGCGCGCGGCGCGGAGTCACGACGCCGGCGAAGGCCGGGTGAAACTGCGGGAGGTAGCCGTTAAGCGCCAGGACGACCTGCCGGGCGCGGACCGCGTTCACCTCGGTCGCGACGCCCTCCGGGGTCAGCCGGAACGCCGAGGAACCTTCGACGATCTGGACCCGCCGGGACTCGAGGAGCTTCTTCAGCGAGCCAAGGAGCTGGACGGGGTTTACCTTGTACTCCGGGCACGCTTCGTAGGCGCCGGCGAAGCGGCCCCGGAGGGCCTCCGGAAGCGCGCCGCCGTCGCGCCAGCGGAAGTTGAACTCGTCCGGCGCGAAGGCAGGATCGCGCCAGCCCGCGAGCTGAGACTCGGTCTGGAAGAGGGTCTG
>JBILTI010000308.1:0-3576 GCA_044371595.1 Bacteriovoracaceae bacterium | reverse complement strand
TCCGCTCGAACTTCACCTCCGGCGAGGCCTTCAGGATGTGCTGGTTCACGAGCTCGAGGGACTCGGCAGCGAAGCCGAGGACCGCGCGCGCCCGCGGGGCGCCCCAGCGCCGGGCGAGGCCGTTGTAAAAGGCGGCGCTCCCCATCGTTAAAAAGCCCGCGTTCCGGCCGCTCGCGCCGGCGCCGCAGGCGGCGCGGTCGACGACGGTGACCCTGAGGTCGGGCCGCGTCTCGGTCAACCAGTAGGCGGTGGCGAGGCCCGCGTAGCCGCCGCCGACGACGGCCACGTCGGTGGCGACGTCGGGGACCCGGAACAAGTGTGGCCGGAACCAGTGGGACGTCGTCACGGCTACCTACGCAGGAACCGGAACGTGAGCCGGTAGTCCCAGGCGCTGAAGTCGTCGGGGTCGCTCTTGTGTTTCCGGGTCACCTCCACGAAGGTCCGGTCGCGCAGGAGCTCGTCGAGCTCGGCGACCTTGTAGGCGATGGTGCCGGTGGTGAGCCGGTCGTCGTTGTTGAGCGAAAGGAGGAGCTCCGCGAGGGCCTTGATCTCCTTCCGGAGGTTCAGAAGCACCTGCGCGGTCTGCGGATCGTAGCTCGTGTAGACGGCGATCGCCAGGTCGATGATGATCGCCGAGAGCTTCTGCAGGTCCCGGACGTCGTCGCCGTCGGACTCGACTATACCGTAGTCGATGATGAGGTGGTTCTCGGGCCGCTTGGCCGGCACGCCGACGAGCGGAAAGATCGCCCGGTCGATCTCGTTGAAGAAGAAGCTCTGGCCCGCGGAGAGGCCCTTGTAGATCGAACTCACGCGGCCCGTCGGGATCACGCCGTCGGTGACGAAGAAGTAAGCGTAGACGTCGTCCTTAAGCCAGTCGTCGCTCTCCTCGACGACCCGGAGCTTGACCGCGTGGACCGCAAGCTCCGGGCCCGGCGTCGCGGGCCGCCGGCGGGCGTCCCGGACCCAGGCGTCGTAGGTGTCGTCGCCCCGGAGCGGAACCGCCCCGGACTTCCCTTCCGTGTAGCGAGCGAGCAGCGCGGGATCGACGTTCCGCTCCTCGAGCACGGCGAGCGCCGCCCGGATGTCGGGTCGGAGGACCAGCCGGCCGGGCGCGCCGGCCACGTAGATCCGCGCAGCCTCGAGGAAGGCCGGCGCGATCTTTGACGACGAGGCCAGGAGGGGCCCAGCGAGGAAGATCCCGAGGATGAACCATTTCATGCATTTCCCTTGTTAAATAGGGAAATGATAGCATCCACTGGCGCGCGTGACGACTATAAGTTTACCGTGGGGGCCGCTACGAGGCCTTTTTGGCGGCCCGGATCTCCGGATAGAAATCCTCTTCGTATTCGCTCTTATATTTCAAAAACACCTGGTAGTTGGCGAACTCCGTCTCCGACATCATCCCGATCTGTTCGTCGAGCGATTTCCGGAAACACATGTCGATGTAGTTCAGATGGAACGGGTCCAGGTCGCGGAAAAAGTCTTCCGTGAGCGGGGTCGTCTTAAGCAGATCCTTCAAACTCTTGGCGTGGTACATAGAACCCCTCCTTCCTTGCATTCCCTATCGGAGCATTGCCGCCCCAGGTTGAAAGACTTCGGCGATTTCTTTTTCCGCTGTGTTCTCCGGAGCTTATGCCGGCGGCGCGCGCTCCATCCGGGATCGAAAGTAAATTTCCGACTTATTCACTCACCCTTGGACGCGCGCGGAACGAAGGTGAGATACTTTCCGATCCGGGCCATGGCATGATGGATCGATGGGCGGTTCCCTGCGCCGCCGTTTTACCAACGCGCCGTCGCCGGCCCTCCTCGGACTCGAACATGGATAACTTCTGGCAGAACTTTCTCCTCGAGATCGCCCTCTTTACCTTCCTGGGAATCCTCTACTACTTCTATCAGAAGCGGCGCCTCGTCCGCTACGAGGAGAACAAGCGGCCCCTCGTGATGGGCTTCATCCTCCAGGCCTGCCTCACCGAGAAGCGGGACCTGCCGCAGCCGGAGCTCGACGCCCTCATTGAGGCCCTCGACGACTACCTCCACAACCGGTCCGCGGCGCCGCCGCTGGCGCTCCTCCGGCGCTACGCCGGGCTCCCGGCGTGCTCAGCGGAGCTCCGGAACGTCATCGCGGAGGGCCTCGCCGAGGTGGACGACGATGGTAAAAAATAACTACATCACCCTGGCGGGCCACCGCCGGCTAGTCGCCGAGCTCGAGGCGCTGCTCAAGGTCGAGCGACCCGAGGTGACGAAGCTCGTCCAATGGGCGGCCAGCAACGGCGACCGCTCGGAGAACGCCGACTACCTATACGGCAAGCGCCGCCTCCGCGAGATCGACCGCCGGATCCGGTTCCTATCCCAGCGCCTCGACGCCGCGGTGGTGGTGGATCCGCGGACGATCACCGCGGAGAAGATCCAGTTCGGCGCGACAGTGGAGCTCGCCGACGAGGCCGGGGCGCAAAAGCGGCTCACGATCGTCGGCGTCGACGAGGTCGACACGGCCCGGGGCCGGATCAGCTGGCAGTCGCCGATCGGTCGGGCGCTCCTCGGGAAGGGGCCCGGCGACGAAGTCCTCGTCAAAGCCCCTGCCGGTGAAGTAACCTTTGAGGTAGTCGCCGTTTCTTACCATTCCATCGAGTGAGGTTCCCATGAAGTTCATCGCCGCCGTCCTGTTCCTCTCGCTCACCGCCGCCGCCGCGGCCCCGAACGAGGTCGAATGCGCGGGGCCGGACGTCGCCTTCGTAGTCCGCGGTGAAGCGACCGGAAACGGCAATTTCAAGGACGCGGAGCTCCGGTTCTGGGAGAACGGTGAGCTCAAGACCGTCGCCTATCGGGTCAGCACGACGACGGGCCTCCAGCGGGTCGAGTACCAGGCCCGGGGCTTCAAGCTCACCGTCGACCTCTGGCCCGACGCGGAACCCGATTGGGGAACCGTCTACTCCGGGACGCTCCTGTCCACGGCCATCAGGAATACGCCGGCCCTCGCCGTCGACTGCCGCTACCCGTAAATTTTTCCCAGCGGGGTTCAGCTCCCGGATCCGTTACACTCAAGGTGTACCGGTCTAAGGGGGACCTATGCTAAAGACACTCGCGATCCTCGCGCTCCTCTCGGGCACCGCCGCCGCGGCCGTCGAGAAAACCCAGGAGCTCAACGGCATCTACCTGCGCTCGCTCAAAGCGGAGAACCTCCGGACCTACGCGGGGACGACGGAGCGCCGGATCCCGTACCCGATCGAACAGGTCTACCAGGGGATCACGAACTTCGCCGACCGCTGCAACAACGACCTGAAGCTCAAGCGTCGGTTCACGACCCAAGCCGACTGCAAGTACCACAACGAACACCTGATCGAGACCTTTGTCGTCCGGGACATCCGGCGGCCCCACGACGTCCGCGACTGGACCGACCTCTTCCTCCTGGGCCGCAAGGTCTACAACCGCGGCACCTACGGATACTACGAGCTCGTCCGTATCAAGGAAGCGCGCGAGGGAAAGCGCCTCCAGGCCGTCACCGTCTCGCTAAGGATGCTCGAGGACAGCGAGGTCCGGCTCTACACCGAGCCGCGGTTCTCCCGGGAGTCGGCCTTC
>JBILTI010000018.1:0-10358 GCA_044371595.1 Bacteriovoracaceae bacterium | reverse complement strand
ATCCCGAGGCTAACCGCCACGGCGACCATCATAACGTACTCTACGGCGGTCTGACCCTTCTGCGATTTTCGGATGAGGCTAATCATGCCTCCGATTATACCCTAGATTCCTTCGATTCCGTAGGCCAGGGCCAAAAGTCCCTGGGAGTGGTATCGGAACGGGCCCCAGTATTCGAACCCCTTGATAACCCGTTCCTCGGCGACGATGTCTAACGGCAATCTTTTGAGGACCGGCGCCTCGTGCTTCCTATCGCTCCGGAGGGGCCGCAGGTCGAGGGTGACGCTGCCCGTGTAGGTGAGCTCGACGGCCACCTCAGTAAACGGCAGGAGGGCCGCATCCGCCTCGAAGGCGCCGCGGAGATCCCACCGGTAGAACTCGGGCTTGGAGCCCGGAAGCTCCGGATAGGGCCAGTGATAGTAGGCGAAGTCGTTCCCCGTCCCGAGAACGCGGTAGGGCCGCTCGGACCCCAGGAGATCGCCGTGCGCGAAGTACGTGAGCGACGCCGGCGGGAACGGTGCCGTGACCCGCTTCACCGGCGTCAGCTGCGTCTTCCGCAAGAACCCGTAGGGCGAGGCGATGTGGAACGGAACCTCCTCCGGGAGGTGCGCGAAGAAGAGCACGCGCTCGCCGGAGATGACGCCCTCGAAGCTCGCGAGCAGGAGGTTCTCGAAGCGGTGCTGGAAGAACTGCCAGAACTGGACGCTGCTCTCCTTGTAGTCCCCGCCGAGGAGCACGAGCCGCCGCTTGAGCTGGGTCGCGAGGAAGAAGTCGTGGAGCCGGTAGACCGGCGAAAAGGTCCGGAAGAAGTAGTAGGGAATCTCCTCGGCCCCGAGGGTAGTCTTGAGCTTCTCTTCGTGGTGGAGCCCCAGGAGGTGCAGGAGGGCCGCGTACTTCAGGTTCTTCGATTCCTGATACTCCTGGTTCAGGAGCTCGCCGAAGCGGGCGTAGATGGTCTTGAGCCAGCCAGGTCCCTGGAGCTCGAAGCGGTGGCCCTTGGGTCTCATGCTCGCCTCGAAGTTCAGATTCTCGAAGCGCGCGAGCTCGGCGAGGAACGCGCGGTTAAACTCTTCGTCGTGCTCGGTGTAGACCTGGTCGAGGTCGGACGCATCGAGGAGCTCAGGGTACTTCCGGAGGAGCTCCTTGATGTTCCCCATCGGCGAGCGCCCGAGCCGCAGCCGCCGGTCGTTGGTCACGAGGTTGATGTCGGCCTGGACCAGGAACTGCCGAAGATCCGCGAGCTCCGGGATGTCGTACTTCTTGCCGAGCCGGAGGAGCGCCAGGATCTCGAGCTCCGAAAGGAAGAGCCCCGGGTAGCTGTCGACGGTGAAGCGCGGGTCGTCGATCAGGAGCGTGGAGCGATTCCGCTTGAGGGAGACGATCCCCCGGACGAGCGACATGAGTCCGACGCCGATGAGAATTTCCTGGTACCGGTTCTTCAACATGAGATCACCAACTCCCGCATTGCTTTGTAGTCCGCGCTTAGCGCTTCTATCCTATCATGGCCCGCCGGTTCCGCATCCCGTTCGAGCCACCCCCGGAACGCTTCCGGAGTCGTGACCTCGGTTACTCGGCCGACCGCCGCCGCCACGTCGAACTCCGTCGACCGGTGGTGCGCGGGCCCACAGGCGAGCCGCGGCGACCCCGCCACCAGCGGTTCAAGGATCGAATGGATGCTCCCCTCGAAGCTTCCGCCGACGTAGGCGTGGCCGAAGTCGGCGTAGAGTTCGCACAGGAGGCCCTTCCGGTTGAGGAGCACCGTCGCCCTCGGCGCGAGGGCGACGGTCTCTGCGCCGATGACGAACGGGTCCCGACCCAGGGCCCGGAGCCGATCCTGGAACTCGTCGAGGACGGCCAGGGAGAGATCGTGCGGAACGAGCAGCACGAAGACGTCCGCGGCCAGGTCTCGCAGCAGGAAAAGGTCGCTCGGCCAGGCGTTCCCTAGGATCAGGGCCCTCCGGTGCGACCGGGCGAGGTCGCAGAGCGCCCCGTGGACCGGGAACTGGATCCGGAACTTCTCCCCACGCCGCTCGACGCGCCGGCGGATCTGTTCGATCCGAAAGTCGAAGACAGGCCCCGGCACGCGGAGTTCCTTTCCGAGCGCGCCGTCGGGGTCGCCGGCGTAGACCACGGTGCGGGCGGCGGCGAGGAACCGCCGTTTCCACCAGGACGGTCCCCGTCCCCGGGAGCGCTCTTTCTTGAAGGTCATCCAGACGAGCGTCAGGGTATTTCCCCGCGCCATCCCCCAGAGGAGGAGCTCGGGGAAAAGATCGTAGCGGACCATGACCAGCGTCTTCGCGGTCACCCAGTGGGTGAAGCACCGCCGGGCGACGAACGGCAGGATCCGGACGAACGGGTAGCGGAGGTAGCGGATCTGCCGCGGGTTCGCGGCCGCGAGGGCCATGACACCCTTCTCCACGCTCGGTGAAAAGAAAACGAGTTCGATCTTCTTCCCGGCCGCGAGCGCGTCGTCGATCAGCGGCGCCACCTGCTGAAGTTCCCCCTCGGAGGAAAACTCGAAGCACAGGTCGGCCGCCTCGGCGGTCTCCGCGAACGAGTGCGCGAGGCGCTCGAACTTGTTCCGCTTCTCGAAGCGGTTGCGCTCGCGAACCCGCGGATGCCAGAACAGGGCGAGGTCGAGGAGCCGGACCAGCGGAACCGCGACGAACCAAAAGAGGGACCACAGGAGGGGCCTCATCGGTCCCCCAGCACGTCGAGGACGGCGGCCCGGACCTCGTCCACGGTGATCGCCTCCATGCAGTAGTGCCGGTCCCGGTAGCACGGGGTTTTCCCCGTGGTCGAGCAGGGCTTGCAGTACAGCTCCTTCGAGAGGTAGCGAGATTTATCGCCGTGGGGCGCGAAGCCGAAGCGCGGATCCGTGGGCCCGAAGAGCGTGACACACGGGACACCGGCCGCCTCTGCGATGTGGTTCATGCCGGAGTCGTTCCCCACGCAGAGGTCCGCGTGGGCGAGGATGTCCATGCTGGCGCCGAGCGAGGTCTTCCCCTGGAGGTTATGGAGCCGGGGACTCGCGATCGCGTCGAAGGCCTCGCAGAACGAATCGTCGGGGCCCGCGAGGACGACGTAGTGATGCTCCGTCTCCGCGAGGAGGCGCCGGGTCAGTTCGACGAACGAGGCCACGGCCCAGCGCTTGAACTGGAACGACGCAGAAGGGGCGATGACGACGTAGGGCCCGGGCACCTCGTAGCGGGACCGGGCGCCGAGGGAGGTGAGCTCGCGGTGGGGTCCCTTCCGGAACTCGGCGGTCCGCCGGACGCCGCGGCCTTCGTCGAAGATCCCCTCGAAGTCGCGGATGATCCGCTCCACCTGCGGCTCGAGGCAGAAGAGCTTCCGGTCAAAGAGGCGCTTCAGCCGCACGGACTTGAGCTTCGTCAAAAGAAAGCGCTCCCAGCGCCGCTTGTCCACGGTGAGCGCCGGGATCCGCCAGAACGAGCAGCGGAGCCGGAACGAGCGCAGCGTCGCGTGGAGGTCCAGGATGAGGTCGATCGGATGGGCCTCGTCGAGCGCGCGGATCTTCCGCGTGAGGTCCCCCCACTTCTCCCCCTTCTTCCGGTCAAAGCCAACTACTGCGGCGATCTCCGGGTGGTCGCTCACGAGCGACGCGAACTCGGAGCTGGTGACGAAGCTGAACCGCGCATCCTTCCCGAGGAGAGCGCGGAGCCAGTTCACCGTGGCGGTTTGGAGGACCACGTCTCCCATGCTGGAGAAGCGGACGAGGAGGATGTGCATAGGGAAAGTATACGATCAGCGCGTCGGGTTTTACAGATTTTTCCGGCCCCGGCGTCAGATTCCCATGTAGATAAACGCCTGGTTGTCCTCGATCTGCTTCCGGTACCCGCTCTGATTAAAGGACTCGCGGAACTTCTGGTAGCGCTGGAAGTTCTTCTTCCCGTGGAGCTCCTCGAGCCGCCGGTGGAAGGCCTCCTCCATGTCGAGCATCATCCGGCGCTCCTTGAACGAGGGCTCAAACATCGGATCCTTCATCCAGATCTTCCCCGACTCGCGGAAGAACTCCTCCCGGAGCCGGTTGTGGGCGGCGAGCTTCTCCTCGGTGAATCCGAGTTCTTCCGTGAGGAACTCGCGGCGCTCGGCCTCCATCTTTTCGACCGCCTCCTCGAACTCCTCGGGAGGCACGGGCCCCGGCGCCGGAGGCGTCGCCTCACTCTTCCGGGACCCGGGGGCGACCGGCGCCGTCCGCGTCGCGCGAGCGCCGTCCTGCGGGACCTTCGACGCCGCCGGGTGCGACTCGATGATCAGCCGCTCGACCACGGCCGGCGGGGCCGGTTCCCGGAACAGGTAGTAGCTCAGGACGACGTTCGCGAGGAGGCTCGCAGCGAGGAGGACCTTCGTCATTTCTGGAGGAGCCGCGCGGCCTCTTTCGCGAAGTACGTGAGGATGACGTCCGCCCCGGCCCGCCGGAAGCAGGTCAGGGTCTCGAGGATCACCTTGTCGTTGTCGATCCAGCCGTTCTGGGCCGCGGCCTTCACCATCGCGTACTCGCCGGAGACGTTGTAGGCGGCTATCGGCAGCGTCGACATTTCTTTTAAGCGGTAGATGATGTCGAGGTATGGGAGCCCCGGCTTCACCATCAGGATGTCGGCGCCCTCATCGGCGTCGAGCTGCGCCTCCCGGAGCGCCTCCGTGGAGTTCGCCGGGTCCATCTGATAGGTTTTCTTGTCGCCCTTCTTCGGCGACGAATCGAGGGCCTCGCGGAACGGGCCGTAGTAGCCCGAGGCGTACTTCGCCGTGTAGCTCATGATGAGGGTGTTCTGGAACCGAGACTCGTCGAGGGCGCGGCGGAGGTAGCCGACCCGGCCGTCCATCATGTCCGAGGGGCCGATGATGTCGGCGCCGGCCTCGGCCTCGCAGAGCGCCTGCTTCGCAAGCACCTCGAGCGTCGGATCGTTAAGGATCTCCCCGGTCTTCGGGTCGACAAGCCCGTCGTGGCCCTCGGAGGAGTAGGGATCGAGGGCGATGTCGCCCATGACGAGCATCCCGGGGACCGCGTCCTTCACGGCGCGGATCGCGCGGGCATTCAGGCCGTCGCGGTTATGGGCCTCGCGGGCGTCGGGGGTCTTTAACCGGTCGTCGATCGCCGGGAAGAGGGCCACGCACCGGACCCCGAGGGCGTAGAGTTCCTTCGCCTCGCGGACCAGTTCGTCGATCGAAAGCCGCGCGTGCCCCGGCATGGACTTGATCGGGAAGACGGTGTTCTTGCCGTCAACCACGAAGAGCGGCGCAATGAGGTGGTCGGGCGAAAGGTGGTTCTCCCGGACCATAGAGCGGATCACTTCGTTCTGCCGGTTCCGGCGGGGGCGGTGGAAGATCATGGGTTATGCCTTTTGCATCGACTTAAAGACGAGCGCGTACATCTGCATCTGCTTCATCATGGCGGCGAGGCCGTTGGAGCGGTTCATCGAAAGGTGTTCGGTGATGCCCACCTCCTTAAGGAATTCGGGCTTCGTCGCGAGGATCTCGTCAGGGGTCGCGTCCGAGTAGACGTTCACGAGGAGCCCCACGATGCCTTTCACGAGGAGCGCGTCGGAGTCGGCGGAGAAATAGACCCGACCTTCCTTAAACTCCGGGTAGAGCCACACCTGGCTCTGGCAGCCCTTCACCTTGTACTTCTCCTCCCGCTTCTCCTCGGGGTAGATCGAGAGGTCACGGCCGAGGTGAATGAGCTCCTTGTAGCGATCCTCCCAGTCCTTGTATTGGAGGAAGCGTTCTTTAACCTGACTGATTCGTTCTTGCATACTCACGTAAAATCCTCTGCTTGTGCCCGCCTAGTATGCTCCTCCGGAAAAGCTTAGTCAAAAGACTCAATAAATTGTGTCGGCTTTTTAAAGCTTTTAACCCTTCGCACCGAAACGACCAGACAAAGGTGGACTCCTATGGTTGCCATTGACTTAAAACCGCTGTCGGAAGAAACGATACAGGAGATGGGCTACGAGGCCCACGACCTGTGGCTCGTGAAGATCGACTCCGTCGTCTTTGGCCCCTTCGAGACCGAGACGCTGAAGCACTACGTGCAGGACAACGAACAGCTCTTCGACGGCGCCGAGGCCTCTCGGACCGACGAGGCCGAGTGGAAGCCGTTCTGGTCGCACACGAAGTTTCAGCGCCGGAAGCCCCAGGTGGTTTCGGGCCAGACCCACGAGGGCCCCTTCTGGATCCTCGACCTCGGCGTGAAGGCGGGCCCCTTCGGCTTCCGCGACATCGATAAGAAGCTCGAGATGGGTCTCCTCGGGATGACCGATCACCTGTCCGTGGACAACGGCGAGACCTGGATTAAGATCTTCGAGATCGCGGACTTCGACCGCCGCACGCACGTCCCCGACGAGCTCCCGGTGGCACCGCTCGAATCGACGCTCCAGAAGGGGCGCCTCGAGCTAGTCGACGTCGGCGGCGACGAGCGGCTCGCGACCGTCGAGGGGCTCGCGGGGATCGCCTGGGAGTCGAAGGCCCGGATCCTGTCCCTGAAGCTCGACGAGCTGACGCCGCTCGCCGCCGAGGAACCGCTCGTGAGTCCGGCGATGAAGTACGCCGCCCCGGTCGCGGCGACCCTGGTCGTCGCCCTCATCGGCGGCGCGTACCTCTTCTCGCAGGACGAGGCGGCCGACCTCTCGCTCGCGGCCGGGGAAGAGACGAAGGTGTACCGGCGGCCATCTCCCGCGGCCGGCGTCGGGGAAGTCACCGGAGGCCAGATCCGGATGCCGGCAAGCGCCGGCTACGCGCGGCCCTCGGCCGGGTTCCAGCAGACCGAACACTCGCGCTATCCGACCCAGGTCATCACCCACGAGGACGCGAACAACGATCTCCCCCCGGCAGAGCACTTCGATCAGCAGTCCCCCGACGCCCAGCCGGCGCAGGAGCACTCGCTGGTGACGGAGAACACCGGCGCGGCGGAGGAGACCTCGCTCGATGCGACGATGAACACCCCGGCCGAAGCCGCGGCACCGGTGGTCGAAGAGTCGTCCGATTTTTAACGCCGACCCTATACACTTGCCCCGGCCTTCGCTATGATTCACTCCGATGGAACCGCAACTTGATCCGCTGAAATCCCGCTACCGCTCACCGGTGACACCCGGAAGCTTTTTCCTGTCGCTCGAGGGGATCGAAGCCTCGGGCAAGTCGACGCAGATCCGGGAGATCGAAGCCCTGGTTCAGCGGAAGGGCCTCCGGGTCCTGACCCTCCGGGAACCGGGCGGGACCGCGTTCGGAGAGAAGCTCCGGGACGCGATCCTCGGCTCCGCGACGCCGCTCCATCCGCTCGCGGAGTGTCACCTCTTCCTCGCTAGCCGCGCCCAGCTCCTCAAAGAAAAGATTCTTCCGTTTCTCCTGACCCCAGGGTCCGTCGTGATCCTCGACCGCTACATCGACTCGACGCTCGCCTACCAGGGGAAGGCGCGGAAACTTGGCCTCGAGACGATCCTAACCCTGCACCAGCACGATCCGCTGAACCTCCTCCCCCATCGGACCTACTTCCTTGACATCGGCCTAGAAACCTCGCTGCGACGGCAGCAGTCCCGGGGAAACGCGAAGGACTACTTCGAGGCCCAGCAGGGAGAGTTCTACCAGAACCTCGTGGACGGTTACCGGGAGCTCGCGGCGCTGTTTCCGGATCGCATCCTCCGGATCGACGCAGAACGGCCGCTCGACGACATCACCCGGGACATCCGGACCGACCTCGAGAGTTTCCTCGCATGAACCTTCAAGATGTGCTCCTGAATAAAGCGCGCCGCGGTGAGCTCGCACATTTCTACGTCATCGAAGCGGCCGCCCCCGAGGAGGAGGCCCACGCCGTCCTAGTCCTCTTCGCGCACCAGTTCATCCGGGACTACTATCAGAAGGTCGAGGGCCATCGCCAATCCCTCGCGAACCTCATGGATCACCCCGACGTCTACGTCATCGGAAACGCCGGCGGGCCCCAGGAAGAAAAGTCGGACAAGGCGTTCAAGGTCGAAGAGGCCGAGGGCCTTTCGCGCTTCTTCGAGTTCCGGCCGGTTCAGGGGAAGCGGAAGTTCGCCGTCATCACCGAGGGCCACCGGGTCAACACCCTGATCGCGAACAAGTGGCTCAAGCTCCTCGAAGAGCCGCAGGGGGAAAGCACGATCTTTCTCCTTAACCCACGCCGCGTGCAGCTCATTCCGACGATCCACTCCCGCGCCCTCCATCTCCGCCTACCCTCGGCGCAGAGGGCCACGGACCTCACCGAATGGGATTCGTTTCTGCACGACGTAAAGAAGCTTTCGCTCTCCCAGTTCCTCGAAACCTACTCCCGGAGCGATGTGCCGCTGAGCCACCGCGTGAACGAGTTGATCATCTGGGAGTCCGAGCAGACCGACGGCTTCGCTCAGAAAGACGCGCTTCAGCGCTGGCTCCGGAGCTTCGATGAGATGGAAACGTTTCATCAACCTACCGCGACAAAATGGGCCCTCTTTTATTCCTATTTAAAAGAGTTCGTTTTACCTCGCCGTCCGTGATCGTTTCGTTGACTTCACATTTCTTTCTGGCGACAATGATCGGATGACTCAAGAGCTAATCGTAGACGAGGATAAATATCCTCCTACGGAAAAAATAGATTCCGAAGACGAGTCTTCGGAAGATTCAGATCAGACCTCCGACGATAAAAAGGCCCGCGAAGAAAGCAGATTCAAAGAGGGCCAGATTCTCCGTTTCGTCAGAGTCCGGTTCCCAGGGAACTCGCGCTCCTTTCCGTTCCTCGTCGGCAAGCGCCGCATCGAGTACGGGCAGAAGGTTGTCGCTATGTCTGACCGCGGCATGGCCGTGGGATACGTCAATTCCTTCCCGTATGAGGTCGCCTTCAACAAATCCATGCTCCCTGTCCGAAGCATTTCCAAAGTCGCCCACACCGACGACTTCGAACGCGACCGGGAAGCGTATCGTCAACAGAAGCTGGCGGAGAACGCATGCACGGAGCTCATCGAGCGTTTCAGGCTCGACATGCAGCTGACCCACGTCGAGTTCACTTCATTCGGAAAGAAGGCCATCTTTTATTTCATCGCTCCTTCCCGCGTCGACTTCCGCGACCTGGTCAAAGACCTCGTTGGAAAACTTAAGACCCGGATCGAACTGCGCCAGATCTCTGTCCGGGATCGCTCGGCGTCGATCGGCGGCATCGGTCCCTGCGGCCGCGAGCTTTGCTGCTCTTCGTTCCTGACGAAGTACGGTAACGTCGGCATCAAGATGGCCAAGAACCAGGACCTGACGCTCAACTTCTCGAAGCTGAACGGCGTCTGCGGCCAGCTCAAGTGCTGCCTCCAGTACGAAGACGACGTGTACCGCGAGAAGCGGTCGCGGCTTCCGCGGGAGGGTGACATCGTCACCACCCACACCGGCGAAACCGGCCGGGTCGACCGGATCCACCTCCTCTCCGAACAGTTCGACATGATGACGACGAAAGGTATCCGGAAGCGGTACGTGGTGGACCTCTACAAAGAAACGCTTAACAAAGAAACGGCGAACTTCCCGAAGGAGTTCGAATCCGTTTCCGACGAGACTCATAAGATCATCGGCATGGACGACGCCGAGGCCCGGAAGATCAAGGCCTTCGAAGCCGAGGTCAAGTCCTACAAAGACAAGAGCAAGTCCTTCGCAGACTCGGTCTTCAAGGATCTCTTCGGCGACACGACCCTCGATTACGCGCTTCCGGAAGTCGCGGAGCTCGAGTCGGGACGGTCGCGGGTTAAAAGCTTCGAGGAAGAAGAAGAGATCGTTTATACCCCAACGGAAGACGAGCTCCTGCCGGATGACGAGGAAGATGACCTCGTCGACAACGAGCCGGTCACGACGCAGATCGAGGTGATCGATCAGCGACAGAACCGCGAGGCCCGGGAGCAGAGACCCCGGGAGCGCCAGGACCAGCGGGTCCGCGGTCCGCGTGGCGATAGCCGCTCTCCGAATCCGGAGGCCCGCCAGGACAACCGCGGTCGCGACGGCCGCTCAAACCAGAGCGGACGCGGAGATAGTCGCAATCAAAACGGCGGTCCCCGGACTGACGGAGGCCCGCGTCCGGAAGGATCGCGACCAGAGGGTTCTCGCTCCGAGGGCCAGCGCTCCGGCGGCCGCGACGGCAATCGCCAGGGCCGCTCCGGCGGCGGCGGGCAGCGTTCTCAAGGTGGAGGACAGGGCCAGAATCAAGGAAGAAATCGACCTCCGAGATCATGAGGCTCCTCCACACCTCCGACTGGCACCTCGGGAAACGGCTCTTTAAACTGGACCGGGCGCCGGAGCACGAACGCTTCCTCGCCTGGCTCGTCGAAACGCTCAAGTCGCAGGAAATCGACGTGCTTCTGATCTCCGGTGACGTCTTCGATACG
>JBILTI010000391.1:0-2957 GCA_044371595.1 Bacteriovoracaceae bacterium | reverse complement strand
GGGAAAAATCGTTTCTAATATTTTTCCACAGTTTCGGATCTCGTAAAATGGGAAGGAAAGTACTCGAGTATGTCGCTTCAGGGAAAATGAAGGCGCGGGTCGGCTCGGCGGACGGTAGAATCGACTCATGGAAGACCGGACCGGACATCGCCTCCCCTCAGTGACCTTCAACATCCGCGAGAACTACCGCTGGGTCGCTCGGACGACGGAGTACTTCTTCCGGAATAAACGCGTCGTGATTTTTGCGCTCCCGGGGGCCTTCACGCCGGTCTGCTCGAGCCTCCACCTCCCGTCGTACAACGACCTCTACGACACCCTCCGCGCCAACGGCGTCGACGACGTCTACTGCCTCGCTGTGAACGACGGCTTCGTCCTCGAGGCCTGGAAGCGCGCCGAGAAGGCGGAGAAGATCACGATGCTCCCCGACGTCGACGGCGAGTTCTCTCGCCGCCTCGGCTTCCTCGTCGACCGGCGCGGCGATCGGCTCGGGGAGCGGAGCTGGCGCTACGCCATGGTCGTCGACGACCAGGTGATCGAGAAGATGTTCATCGAGGCCCCCGCAGCCGGCCCTGATCCCTACGGCGCCTCGAGCGCCGAGGCGGTCCTGCGCTACCTCAACCCGGCGATCGCGCTCCCGGACTCGGTGACGATCTTCGCCAAGCACGGCTGCCTCGAGTGCGAGGGGGCCAAGGCGATCCTCCGCCGGCACCGCGTTCCGTTCGAGGAGTTCGTCCTGAACGAGGACTTCAGCATCAAGACCGTGAAGGCGCTCTCCGGCTCGACAGCACTGCCGCAGATCTTCGTGAATGGCGTCCGCTTCGAGCGGCCCGCGGACCTCGAGCGGCGCTACGAGGAACCGGCGCCGGAGCGCCGGTTAGCGTAGGCGCGCGGCTTACCGCCGGAGCTGGAGATAATGGTCCCGGCCATAGTAGTTCGCCGCCCCCGCGAGCTGCTCGAGGTCGCTCCGGAGCAGGTTCGGATTGGCGGTGATGTACTCCATGATGACTGTGTGGTTCGATTCACGCGAGAGCATCCGCGCAAGGGCGATCGTGTTCGATAGGTTCCGGTCCGCGATCTTCTGCCGGTAGGTGAAGAGGTAGTGATCTTTACCGTAGTAGTTCGCGGCGTTCGCGGCGGCGACGAGGTCAGCGAAGCTGATCCGCTCCTGGCGGTCGAGGAACTCCTTCACTACGGCGTGGTTCGCGTCTCGGGAGAGCTGGCCCGCGAGGGCGATCGCCGTCTGGAGGTCCTTTTCGGCGATCTTCTGGCGGTAGGTCAAGAGGTAGTGGTCTTTCCCGTAGTAGTTCGCGGCGTTCGCGACGGCGACGAGGTCGGCGTAGGCGATCCGCTCCTGCCGGTCGAGGAATTCTTTCAGAACGGTGTGGTTCGCGTCCCGCGAGAGCTGACCCGCGAGGGCGATCGCCGTCCGGACGTCCTTTTCGGCGATCTTCTGGCGGTAGGTCAAGAGGTAGTGATCACGGCCATAGTAGTTCGCGGCGTCGGCCAGGGCCAGGAGCTCCTGGAAGGGGACGCTGCTCTGGGCGGCGAGGTAGTCGTTCAGGACCGCGTGGTTCGCGTCCCGGGAGAGGAGCTTTGCGAGGCGGATGGTGGTGCCGGCGTCTTTCTCGGCGATCTTCTGCCGGAACGTGACGAGGTAGTGCTCGGAACCGTAGTAGGCGGCGGCCCCGCACACGGCCACGAAATCGTTGAAGGGAATGTTCCTCTGGGCCGTGAGGTACTGGGTGAGGAAGACGTGGTTCCCCTCTCGCTTCAGGAGCCGGATGAGCGGAACGAGGTCCGCGACCGGCGCGCTCGGGACCGATCGCCGGTAGAGGCTGTAGATACCCGCCCCCGCTTCCGGCGCCGTCCGCGCAACGAGCTTCAGGTCCTCGAACGTGAACGCATTCGCCTCCGGAGCTTCGGTGAGGAACTGATCCTGCTGTCGCGGAGTGGCCAGGTTCTTCAGGTGGCCGACGAGCGCGCGGACGCTCCGGTCGCTCGTCTCCTTATAGAGGTACTTCGCCACAGCCACGGCGCGGGGACCCGCGTTTCTCTTCGAGAGCTCCGGATAGAGCTTCTCCTGGTCGGCGGCGTCGAGCTTCGTGGGATCCGGAAAGAATGCGTCGGCGATCTCGAGGGCGGTCCGCTCGGTCACCGGAACCACGGCATCGCGGTAGAGCTTCAGCTTCTGCGCGAATGGCTCGCCGCGGGCCACGGCGCCGATCCGGAGGGCGATCTTTCCGAGCGTCTCGAACTGCGATCGATAGAAGTGGATCTTCCGTGCGATCTCCGGATCCCGATCCCGGGCCCGCTCCTCCGCCGCCTGAAATTCTTCGAAGGTCCAGAGGAGCTGGGTCCGGACCACGGCCTCGAGCTGCGGCGCTGCGAATTCGTTCCGCTCGAACCGTTTCAGAAGCTCCTCGTAGTGCGCGGCCGAGAGGAGCACCGACTCCGCGGGTCTCGCGAGTTCTCCCGGGGCCATGGGGCCGGCCGGCGGCGCGTCTCCCGGGCCCGGCGTCGCGCCGTCTCGGATCAGGCGGTAGTAGGTCCGGAAGGGACCGCTCTCGTAGGGGTAAGTGTACCTTTCGAAGCGGCCGGGTTCCTGTTCGAAGATCACGAGCTCGAAGCCGGCCCGGGCGCTCGCGAGGAGGCGATCGATGTCGCGCTTCTTGAGCTCGACGGCGTGGGCCGGCGCCATCGACTCTTCGTCGATGAACTCCAGCGTAAGCGATCGGAGCTCCATGCCCCGCTGAGGCAGGTCGTAGCGCTGGACGCCGTAGAACGTATCGTCGTAGTTGCTCCGGTTGAGCGCGATCACCGCACCGCTGCTATAGCGAACCTGGGCGCGGCCCCGGGCCTGGACGATTCGGTCTCCGTTCATCCGATACACCGAAGCGTAGATCCCCGCGGGCCGTCCCTGCGCTGCCGGAATCCGGTGCGTCTCTCCGCCGTCGGTC